>JAEXNZ010000376.1 GCA_023439425.1 Pseudomonadota bacterium | reverse complement strand
GCAGCACTTCGGCAATCGGGGTCAGCTTGGATTCGGTGTAACGCATCGCCGCGAACGACTTCGGGTCGTCGCTGGAGCCGAAGTTGCCCTGGCCCTCGATCAGCGGGTAGCGGTACGAGAACGGCTGTGCCATCAGCACCAGCGCTTCGTAGCAGGCGCTGTCGCCGTGCGGGTGGTACTTACCAATGACGTCACCGACGGTGCGCGCGGACTTCTTCGGCTTGGAGGCCGCGTTCAGCCCAAGCTCGCTCATCGAATAGATGATGCGCCGCTGCACCGGCTTGAGCCCGTCGCCGATGAACGGCAGGGCGCGGTCCAGCACCACGTACATCGAGTAATCCAGGTACGCCCGTTCGGCGTACTCGCGCAGGGGCAGCTGTTCAAAGCCGTGGAACACGGGTCGGGCTAGATCGGTCATGCGGGATTGTTACCTGTGGCAAAGGACGGCGACGGCTGTCGCCCTCGCAGGCGGTCGATTATCCGGATGCGGCGGGGGATGCCAAGCCATGTGAAGAAATCGACCCCTCTCATCACGCTCCTGAATGCAGTCACAGTTGAATTGCTTCCAACTTAAATATTTCCATTGAGAAATATATTGGATGGAAGTAAAGTGCGCACCCATGATGATCTGCCCCGAAACCACCCCGCCCAGCCTGGGTCTGCTGCTGCGTCAGGTCCGCGACGGCCTGATGCGCCAGCTCGACATCTCGATGGCCGAGGAGAACCTGGACATCGGCTTCACCCACTACCTGGGCCTGAAGGTGCTGTCGTTCCGTGCGCCGTGTACCGCCAACGAGCTGGCCCAGGCGCTGGATCAGGTGCCGAGCGCGGTGACCCGGCTGCTGGACAAGCTGGAAGCGCTGGGCTGCGTGCGCCGTGAGCCGCACGCCCAGGACCGGCGCGCGCTGCAGATCGTGCTGACCGACGAGGGCCGCGCGCTGTGGGCCCGGCTCAAGCTGCGCGGCGAGGCCACCATCAATGACGCCATGCGTGACCTGAGCGCCGATGAGCGTGCCCAGCTGCTTTCCCTGTTGACCCGTGTTCGCGATTCCCTGACGACGCCATGACCACTTCTACTTTCCGCACCTTCCGGCTGCAGCCGCTGCTGCCGGCCGCACTGGCGTTGGCGCTGTCCGCCTGCGCCAGCACCGGCGGCCTGCAACCGCAGGGCCAGCTGCTTGATCCCGACCACCTGCAGAGCCAGCGCACCCTGGCCGGGCAGGACCTGAGCCAGCCCGGCTGGCCGGCCACCGACTGGTGGCGCGCGCTGGGTGACCCCCAGCTCGACGCGCTGATCGCCGAAGGCCTGCGGCACAACCCGGCCCTGGATGCGGCTGACGCGCGTCTGCGCCAGGCGCGTTCGCAGATCGGCACCGCGCGTGCCGACCGCCTGCCCAGCTTGAACGCCTCCGGTGGCTACACCGGCGTGCGCCTGCCTGAGTCCATGGTCGGCGACGAAATGGGCGGCAGTTACGCCGGCAGCGTGCAGGGCTACCTGAGCTTCAGCTACGGCATCGACCTGTGGGGCGGCAAGCGCGCCGCCTGGGAAGCCGCCGTGGACAGCGGCCATGCCGCCGAAGTGGATGCACAGGCCGCACGCCTGGACCTGTCGGCCGCCATCGCCGAAGCCTACGCGCAGCTCGGCTACGCCTGGCAGCTGCATGACGTGGCCAATGGCGAACTGGAGCGCGCGCAGAAGACGCTGAAGCTGACCCAGCAGCGCCGCAGTGCCGGCATCGACAGCGCCCTGCAGGTGCGCCAGGCCGAAACCCGCATTCCGGCCGCGCAGCAGCAGTTGCAGGCCGCGCAGCAGCAGATCGACGAGGCCCGCACCGCGCTGGCGGCGCTGGTCGGGCAGGGCCCGGACCGTGGCCTGCAGATCGAACGTCCGCAGGTGCTCAACCCGCTGGCGCTGCAGCTGCCGGGCGTGCTGCCCAGTGAACTGCTCGGCCGTCGCCCGGACATCGTCGCCGCGCGCTGGCGCGTGGAGGCGGCCGGCAAGGAGATCCATGCCGCCAAGGCCAAGTTCTACCCCAGCCTCAACCTCACCGCGCTCGGCGGCGTGGTCAACAGTGAAGTGGACCAGCTGCTCAAGAGTAGCTCCACCTTCGCCTTCCTCGGCCCGGCACTGAGCCTGCCGATCTTCGATGGCGGCCGCCTGCGCGCCAACCTGGACAAGACCGACGCGCAGTACGACCTGGCCGTGGCCGACTACAACCAGTCGGTGGTGGGTGCACTGCGCGAAGTGGCCGACCAGGTCAACGCAGTGCGCTCGCTGGCTGACCAGGCCGCGGCCCAGCAGCAGGCGCTGAACACCGCGCAGGCCGCGCAGGACCTGGCCCAGCAGCGTTACCGCGCCGGCATTGGCAGCTACCTCGACGTGCTGGTGGTGGAAGAGCAGCTGCTGGTCGCGCAGAAGCGCCTGGCCGAGCTGCAGTCCCGCCAGATTCTTGTTTCGGTGAAGTTGAGCCAGGCGCTGGGCGGTGGATTCACCCCGTCCAGCGACACCGCCACGCTCGCCGCCCCCACTGATTCCACGCATTCCTGAGACAACGTTCATGAGCCAGACTTCTGCTCCCGCTGCCGCGCCGGCAGCTCCGTCCCGCCGCGGCAAGCTGCTGCGCGGCCTTGTGGTCATCGTGGTCCTGCTGCTGGCCGCGTTCGCCCTGTGGTACTTCATGTTCGGCCGCTGGTTCGAAGAAACCGACGACGCCTACGTGCAGGGCAACCAGGTGCAGATCACCCCGCTGGTGAGCGGCACCGTGGTGGCGATCAACGCCGACGACGGCATGCGCGTGGAGCGCGGCCAGCTGC
Organism: Pseudomonadota bacterium; assembly: GCA_023439425.1. Lineage (GTDB taxonomy): Bacteria > Pseudomonadota > Gammaproteobacteria > Xanthomonadales > Xanthomonadaceae > Stenotrophomonas. Next base: position 4,714 of record JAEXNZ010000376.1, on the reverse strand, counting down.
TGGTGCAGCTGGACCCGGCCGACACCGAAGTGGCGCTGCAGCAGGCCGAGGCCACCCTGGCCAAGACCGTGCGTGAAGTGCGCGGCCTGTACCGCAGCGTGGAAGGCGCGCAGGCCGAATTGAATGCCCGCAACGTCACCCTCAAGCGCGTGCGCGAAGACTTCGCCCGCCGCAAGGACCTGGCCGCCACCGGTGCGATCTCCAACGAAGAGCTGGCCCACGCCCGTGACGAGCTGGCTGCCGCCGAAGCAGCCGTGGCCGGTTCGCGCGAGACCTTCGAGCGCAGCCGTGCGCTGGTCGACGACACCGTGATCGCGACCCAGCCGGACGTGCAGGCCGCTGCCGCGCAGCTGCGCCAGGCGTACCTCAACAACGCCCGTGCCGGCATCGTCGCACCGGTCACCGGTTATGTGGCGCGTCGTTCGGTGCAGGTCGGCCAGCGCGTGCAGCCGGGCAACGCCCTGATGGCGGTGGTGCCGACCGAGCAGATGTGGGTGGAAGCCAACTTCAAGGAAACCCAGCTGCGGCACATGCGCCTGGGCCAGGAAGTGGAGCTGAAGTCGGACCTGTACGGCGGTGAGGTGCACTACACCGGCCGCATCGACAGCCTGGGCCTGGGCACCGGTTCGGCGTTCTCGCTGCTGCCGGCGCAGAACGCCAGCGGCAACTGGATCAAGATCGTGCAGCGCGTGCCGGTGCGCATCGCCATCGACCCGAAGCAGCTGGCCGAACATCCGCTGCGCATTGGTCTGTCGATGAAGGCCGAAGTGAGCCTGCGTGACCAGAAGGGCACGGTGCTGCCGACTGAAGCCGCGAAGGGCCAGGTGTTCGACACCGACGTGTACGCCAAGCAGCTGCACAGTGCTGACGACATGATCCACACCATCATCCAGGCCAACCTGCCGCAGCAGGCCAAGGCGAGCTGAGACCGAAACGATGTCCGCACAAGCTCCTACCGCGCCCGGTAATCCGGGCGCGCCGTCGGCGGCCGGTGCCTTCCGGCCGGCCAATGTCGCGCTGTGTACTGCTGGCCTGGCGATGGCCTCGTTCATGCAGGTGCTCGACACCACCATCGCCAACGTTTCATTGCCGACCATCGCCGGCAACCTGGGGGCCAGCTCGCAGCAGGCCACCTGGGTGATCACCTCGTTCGCGGTGAGCACGGCGATCGCGCTGCCGCTGACCGGCTGGCTGAGCCGTCGCTTCGGCGAAACCAAGCTGTTCATCTGGGCGACGCTGTCGTTCGTGGTGGCGTCGCTGCTGTGTGGCCTGGCGCAGAGCATGGGCATGCTGGTGGTGTCGCGCGCGCTGCAGGGTTTCGTGGCTGGGCCGATGTACCCGATCACGCAGTCGCTGCTGGTGTCGATCTATCCAAGGGAGAAACGTGGGCAGGCGCTGGCGCTGTTGGCGATGATCACGGTGGTGGCGCCGATCTGCGGCCCGATCCTGGGTGGCTGGATCACCGACAACTACAGCTGGGAATGGATCTTCCTGATCAACGTGCCGCTGGGCATCTTCGCGGCGCTGGTGGTGGGTAACCAGCTGAAGGGCCGGCCGGAGCACATTGAAAAGCCGAAGATGGACTACATCGGCCTGATCACGCTGGTGATCGGCGTGGGTGCATTGCAGCTGGTGCTGGACCTGGGTAACGACGAAGACTGGTTTGCCTCGGCGAAGATCGTGGTGCTGGCCTGCGTGGCGGTGGTAGCGTTGGCGGTGTTCCTGATCTGGGAACTGACCGACAAGGACCCGATCGTGGACCTGCGCCTGTTCCGGCACCGCAACTTCCGTGCGGGCACGTTGGCGATGGTGGTGGCGTATGCGGCGTTCTTCAGTGTGTCGCTGCTGATCCCGCAGTGGCTGCAGCGCGACATGGGCTACACGGCGATCTGGGCGGGGCTGGCGACGGCACCGATCGGCATTCTGCCGGTGATCATGACGCCGTTCGTGGGCAAGTACGCGTCGCGCTTTGACATGCGGATGATCGCGTCGTTCGCGTTCGTGTTCCTGTCGTTCACGAGTTTCCTGCGTTCAAACTTCAACCTGCAGGTGGATTTCACCCACGTGGCGGGGGTGCAGTTGATCATGGGTGTGGGCGTGGCATTGTTCTTCATGCCGGTGCTGCAGATCCTGCTGTCGGACCTGGACGGTCGTGAGATTGCGGCGGGCTCGGGCCTGGCAACGTTCCTGCGTACGCTGGGCGGCAGCTTCGCGGCATCGCTGACCACGTGGCTGTGGGCGCACCGCACGCAGGAGCATCACGCGCACCTGACCGAGCACATCTCGGTGTATCAACCGGGCATGCAGGAGCAGGTAACGGCGATGGGTCAGGGCGACCTGCAACATGGCGCAGCAGCCTTGAACAACATCATCAACCACCAGGCATCGCAGATGGGCTTCAACGACATCTTCTTCCTGCTGGGCTGGGTGTTCCTGGCGATCATCGCGTTCCTGTGGCTGGCCAAGCCCCCGTTCGGCGCCGGCGCAGGCGCTGCGTCCGCTGGCGGCCACTGATCTTCGCGTCACTCTGATCGGCATTCGATACATGACGCACTGATCGGCAATGGACGGACTACGTAGAGCCGGGCTTGCCCGGCTGCTGTTGGCTTTTGGCGAACAACCCTCGGTTCACTACATCCCTGGCTTGGCGGCTCGGGATGGGCGTTCCGGGGGACGCCGCAAGTACGTCCCTGTAGGCTCGATCGCCGCATCCATGCGGCTCACGCCCCCTCCAGCCCACCCCGACCCGCCACGACAGTTGGCTGGTGGCCACGGGAAATCAAAACCAACTCGTCACGTGTCCGTGCGCTGGACCCGCTTTGGTGGGATCGGTCGACAGACGATCGCCGTGAAATGACCAACGTTCTTTAACGCATGAACCCCTGATCGAAGCGAGCTCCCGGCATGATCTGAAGTGACGCATGCGACGCGAACTCCACTTCGGGTTCTTCATTGCATGCCTGATAAACGCGCACGCACGTCACACATTGAAACATTCACCAACGCGCAACACCTGCATCACCGTCGCGCGCACCCACTACTCCCACAAGCCTCCCGCAAACCAATCGCGCCAATTGCGTCGCATCATTTGCCCGTGCGCCAAAAACCCGCCACGATTGCGTCGCAAATGCCTATTTTTATCGGCATCTGTTTCCTGCAGGGTAGGCCCCGGAGCGTAGAATCTCCGAATTCACCGAAATGCTTGTCCTGCGTGGGAGTCGTACGTCCTGCGTCGGGAGGGTGGCTAATACAACACCTCCGCAAGGGGGAAATATGCCCGCCGTTTTCTCCTCGGTGATTCGCGGTTCTAACCTCCCGACCCCTCGCCATTCCGGCGGGGGTCGCACTCTGCAGGAGGTTTGCCATGCAAACACAACGTTCGTACACGCATCACCCGCAGTTCCGGCGGAGGGCACGCCGATGAGAAAGCCGGTCTGGCTACGTGCACGAGTGGAAGACGATCTGCGCCGCGACTTCAAGGGCGTGACCAAGAGCCTGGATTACGCGCCGGCGGAGGCGGTCCGGTTGTTCATGAAGCGGCTGGTGGAACTTGCGCAGGAGTCGCGTGCGAAGGATGCAAAGCTGCGGCGCAACGCGATCCGCAAGGCAAGCGACGACACGGCGGGTGCAATGGGTGTCGGTGTTGAAGAACCAACCAGCGGCGAATCCCCGCCGTCGCGGTGATTTCCTCGCACCCGGCAATCTTCCTTCGTTGCGGTGATGCTGGGGCATCCCGGAGTTCACCTGCCAATGCTGTGATGCCTGAACATCGCGGCATTGCCACCGGTAGGGTCGCACGACAGTCGACCGCCGATTGCGGTGAGCGGCGCGGTAGGGCATGACCCGGAACGAAGAAGCGCGTCACCGTTCGTAGGTCATGCGTTACCGAACGCGGTTGATGTCACGGCCGTCGTCTGTCGACCGACGCTACTGGGGCTACGTGGTTTTGATCTTCCATGGCTACCGACGCACTGTCGTGGCGGGTCGGGGTGAGCTGGAGGGGGCGTGAGCCGCATGGATGCGGCGATCGAGGCTACAAGGACGTACTTGCGCCGTCCCCCGGAACGCCCATCCCGATTCGCCAAACCAGGGATGCAGTGAACCGAGGGCTGTTCGCACGAATCCAACAGCAGCCGGGCAAGCCCGGCTCTACGTAGATCCCGCAATCCAAACGCCAGAAACGAAAAAACCCGCTTGCGCGGGTTTGATCATTTACTGAGTCATGGTGCCCAGGAGAGGACTCGAACCTCCACGAAGTTGCCCCCGCTAGCACCTGAAGCTAGTGCGTCTACCAATTCCGCCACCTGGGCGACTCAGGAGACGAATTGTGCGGGAGAACCTGGATTGTGTCAACAACATTTCGCAATCAACACCATCGCCGGTTGAGCGTTGCGTGGGGCAGAAACGAAAAAACCCGCTTTCGCGGGTTTGATCTTGAATCTTGGTGCCCAGGAGAGGACTCGAACCTCCACGGTTTTACCCGCTAGTACCTGAAACTAGTGCGTCTACCAATTCCGCCACCTGGGCATTTCAGGCCGCGAATTATGCGGAAGCATTCCGGGGCTGTCAACGAATTTTGCAGCGTCGTTTGCGGTCGCAGCTTGACCGGGTCGGCGCAGCCAAAAATACTCGCCCAGCGACCCCTCGTAGAGCCACGCCCTGCGTGGCTGCGCGATCCCAACCGAACACCGACCCACCCGGAGCTGCAATGACC
>JAEXNZ010000292.1 GCA_023439425.1 Pseudomonadota bacterium | reverse complement strand
CCTGCGCCAGGCGCAGGCGGAGATGTTGGAATGGAACGGTGCCGGGGCCTCCATCGTCGAGATGAGCCACCGTGGCCCGGAGTTCATGGCGGTCGCGGCCCAGGCCGAAGCCGACCTGCGCACCTTGATCGGCATCCCCGATGACTATGCGGTGATGTTCCTGGCTGGCGGGGCCACCACCCAGCAGGCGCTGCTGGCGCTGAATTTTGCCGCACCCGGCCAGACCTGCGACTACGTGGTGACCGGTCACTGGGGCAAAACCGCGATCAAGCAGGTCGGCCACTACGTCAACCCGCATGTGGTGGCCAGCAGCGAAGCCGGCGGCTTCCATGACATTCCCGCACGCAGCAGCTGGCAGCTGTCGCCCGATGCCGCCTTCGTGCACATCACCGCCAATGAAACCATCCATGGCGTGGAGTTCCGCGACACCCCGGATGTGGGCAACGTGCCGTTGTTTGCCGACTTCAGCTCCTCCATCGCCAGCGAGCCGATCGACGTCTCGCGCTATGGCCTGATCTACGCAGGTGCGCAGAAGAACCTGGGTCCGGTCGGCGTGTCGGTGGTGATCGTGCGCCGCGACCTGCTGGAACGTGCCGGCCAGCCGCGCGCGGACATCTTCGATTACCGCTCGCACGTGGCGCGCGACTCCATGCTCATCACGCCGCCGACCTGGAACTGGTACCTGGCTGGGCTGATGTTCCAGTGGATGCTGGCGCAGGGCGGGGTGGAGGAATTCGCCCGCCGCAACGCAACCAAGGCCGCATTGGTGTACGACGCCATCGATGCCTCCGGCGGCTTCTACCGCAACGAGGTGGTGCCGGCCGTGCGTTCGCGCATGAACATTCCGTTCTTCCTGCCGGATGAGACCCTCACCGCACGCTTCGTGAGCGAATCCAAGGCCGCCGGCCTGCTGGCGCTGAAAGGCCACAAGGCCGTGGGCGGCATCCGCGCTTCGCTGTACAACGCCATGCCGGTGGAAGGCGCGCAGGCCCTGGTGGCCTTCATGCGCGATTTCCAGCAGCGCAACGGCTGACGCATTCGTTTTTACCTGGAGCCGATATGGCCAACAAACCCGCCAAGCCCAAGGCCGCCGCCGTCAAACCGGCGAAGAAGGCCAAGGCTGAGACCTCTCCCGCAGTCGCCGCGCCGGTGCTGTCCGATGTGCGCGCCAAGATCGATCAGATCGACCGCAGCATCCAGTCGCTGATCGCCGAGCGCGCGCAGTTCGCCCATCAGGTCGGCAAGGCCAAGGGCAAGCTGGCTGCCGCCGTGGATTACTACCGCCCCGAGCGCGAAGCGCAGGTGCTGCGCATGGTGGTGGACCGCAACGAAGGGCCGCTCAGCGACGAACTGCTGGTGCACGTGTTCCGCGAAATCATGTCGGCCTGCCTGGCCCAGCAGGAGCCGCTGAAAATCGGCTACCTCGGCCCTGAAGGCACCTTCAGCCAGCAGGCCGTGCTCAAGCATTTCGGTCGCTCGGCGTTGGGCCTGCCGCTGGCCAGCATTGAAGAAGTGTTCCAGGAAGTGGAAGCCGGCAACGCCGACTTCGGCGTGGTGCCGGTGGAAAACTCCGGGCAGGGCACGATTCAGATCACCCTGGACATGTTCCTCACCTCGAATCTGAAGATCTGCGGTGAGGTGGAACTGCGCGTGCAGCAGTACCTGATGTCGCGCAGCGGCCGGCTGGAAGATGTCGAGCGCGTGTACGGTCACCCGCAGTCGTTCATGCAGACCTCGTCGTGGCTGCGCGCCAACCTGCCCAAGGCCGAGAAGATTCCGGTGTCCAGCAATGCCGAAGGCGCGCGCCGCGCCCGCAATGCCGATGACGCCGCCGCCATTGGCGGGGAAAGCGCGGGTCATGTGTACGGTCTGAAGAAGGTCGTGACCAAGCCGATCCAGAACGATGCCGACAACACCACGCGCTTCCTCGTGATCGGCCGCAATATCTTCCCCGGCTCCGGCCACGACCGCACTTCGGTGCTGGTGTTCATCCACGACAAGCCCGGTGCGCTGTTCGACGTGCTCAGTCCGTTTGCCCGCCACGGCATCAGCATGAACCGCATCGAGTCGCGTCCGTCGCACAACGCCAAGTGGGAATACGGCTTCTTCATCGACCTGGCAGGCCATGTCGAAGACGAAGCGATGCAGGCCGCGCTGGCCGAACTCAAGGCGCATTCGGCGCAGATCAAGGTGCTGGGATCGTACCCGGTCGCCGTGCCCTGATCTTTCGCCTATCCGAACTACGCACGACTGCCGCCCATCGGGGCGGCCTTACAGGATTCTTCGATGACCGCTTCCGCTTCCTGGATCGCCCGCAAGGGCCAGCCCCTGCAGGGCAGCCTGACCATTCCCGGCGACAAATCCGTGTCCCATCGCGCGGTGATGTTTGCCGCGCTGGCCGACGGCGTGTCGCACATCGACGGCTTCCTGGAAGGCGAAGACACCCGCGCCACTGCGGCGATTTTCAGTCAGCTGGGGGTGCGCATTGAAACGCCGTCACCGTCGCAGCGCGTCGTGCATGGCGTGGGCGTGGATGGCCTTAAGGCTCCGTCCGCGCCGCTAGACTGCGGCAACGCCGGCACCGGCATGCGCCTGCTGGCGGGTCTGCTGGCGGCGCAGCCGTTTGATTCGGTGATGGTGGGCGATGAATCGCTGTCGCGTCGCCCGATGCGCCGTGTGACCGGTCCGCTCGCCCAGATGGGCGCGAAGATCGACACCGAAGCAGACGGCACGCCGCCGCTGCGCGTGCACGGTGGGCAAGCGCTGCACGGCATCGATTTCGTGTCGCCGGTGGCCAGCGCGCAGGTCAAATCAGCCGTGCTGCTGGCCGGCTTGTATGCGCAGGGCGAAACCGCGGTGACCGAGCCGCATCCCACCCGCGACTACAGCGAGCGCATGCTGCGTGCGTTCGGGGTGGATATTGAATTTTCGCCGGGCAAGGCCCGCCTGCGTGGTGGCCAGCGCCTGCGTGCTACCGACATCGCGGTGCCGGCAGATTTCTCTTCGGCGGCGTTCTTCCTGGTTGCGGCCAGCATCATTCCGGGATCGGAGCTGCGCCTGCGCCAAGTCGGCCTGAACCCGCGCCGCACCGGCCTGTTGTCTGCGCTGCGCTTGATGGGGGCGGATATCACCGAGGAAAACCACGCCGAGCAGGGCGGGGAAGCCGTTGCGGATCTGGTGGTGCGTTACGCGCCGCTGCACGGTGCGCAGATTCCCGAGGCGCTGGTGCCGGACATGATCGACGAGTTCCCCGCGCTGTTCGTCGCCGCTGCGGCGGCGCAGGGCAATACCGTGGTGGCCGGTGCGGCCGAGTTGCGGGTGAAAGAATCGGACCGTCTGGCCGCGATGGCCACGGGCCTGCGCGCGCTGGGCGTGCAGGTGGATGAAACCGAAGACGGGGCCACCATCCATGGCGGCGGCGTGCTCGGCAGCGGCACCATCGAAAGCCACGGCGATCACCGCATTGCGATGGCGTTTGC
>JAEXNZ010000221.1 GCA_023439425.1 Pseudomonadota bacterium | reverse complement strand
TCCGCCCATTTTCTGTCGATGTGGGTCGCGCGGGCGGTGGGCCGCCACTACCGCTGGATTCACCAGCGGTAACTGACGCCCACGCGTGCCCCCAGTTCGCGATAGCCCTCGCCACCCCGGCCCAGGTCAAGCTCGCCCCACGCCGCCAGGCCTCCGCCGAACTGCGCCTGCCCACCCACGGCCAGTGTCGTCCATGCACGTGGTCCGATGGCATCCATCGCCTCACCGTCGAAGCGAAGACCTCCCGCTTCACCGCGATGATGCGCGTTGAACTCCACATAGGGCTTCAGATGCGCCCGGGCGGCGGCCACATCACCTTCCAGGCGCAGCCCCAGTCGCGTGGACAGACCACCGCCAGCGATCTGCTCGACCACGGTGCCGTTGTCTTCCACATGCGCGTCCATCGTCGCGCGCGTATGGGTCACCTGTACCTGCGGTTGCAGGTGCCATGTCGAGTTGCCGATGTGACCGGCACGGAACCGGTAACCGGCTTCCAACGTGCTCTGCCACAACTGCGTGTCATAGCGTTCCATCGCCACGCCTTCGCCCTGCACGCGGTTGCTGAAGCGCCCGTGCTGCACCGACGCATCCAGATACAGCGCCTCGCCGGTCCAGTGCGCGTACACCCCCAGTGCCCCGCCTTCAACACGCCCCTGTGCAGCGTAGCCGGTGACCGTGGATCGCGCGGTGCTGTCGGCGCGGCCAGCGGTGAACAGTGCGCCCAGTCGGCCCTTGCCATGATCGAAGGCGGCGATGTCGGTCCCCATCTGCAGCCGCTGCTGCTGCGTACGCAGCGTCTGCTGATCACCGGCCTGCATGCGTTGCTCGCTGTGCCCGGTGCTGGCCCAGGTCCGCGCGCCTTCCACCGCATCCGCGGCGATCATCCGCTCGCGGGCGCGGTGCTGCAGCAGACTGTCCATCGCGTACTGGTTGGCAAGATAGGCTCCCGTCTCCGGGCGAAGGACCGGCTGCGGAGTCGGCGGCTTTTCGGTATCGGGGTCTTCTGTCTCGGGGTCTTCGGTGTCGGGATTCTCCGAGCCCGGATCCTCGGTATCGGGATCCTCCGGATCAATCGGCTCCACCGGCAACGTGATCTCGCACTGCGGCAGGGCCGGGTCCTGCAGGCATTCGTGCGGCGTCTCCGGCTGTTCCTCCAGCTGCGAACGCAGGTACCAGTTGCCGTTGAGATCCTTGACCAGGAAATACTCGTACTGCCCGCCGACGGCACGGCCCAGCAGCGTGAACACCGCGTTGGACTCGCCGCCGATGGTGATCAGCTCGATGCCTTGGACCGTCTGCGCACCTTGGCCGCCCGCATTTCTGATCACCACCCTGGACTGGCCGGATGCATCGCCCGCGATCACCAGCCGGTCGGTGCGGGAATCGTCGCCTTCCAATGCGGTGTTGAACACCAGAACGCTGTCCATACCCCTGAATTATTCCAAGGAAAGGGTATTGAATGTGTTGCCATCACCCAGATGCACCTGGGCATCGCCGCTGAGTGACAGGTGGCCGAGATCGCTGTCGCCGGTCAGGGTCCACGTGCCTTCATCGATATGGAGCATGTCCACCTGGTGCAAGCGACCGGCGAGGTCCGCGCCGCGCTTCAGATAGACGTGAACATTTGCATCGACGGCTGAGTCGTCGACCGTGATGTTTCCCTGAAGCGAGCTTGCGTCCACCTCGAAGGCGACCAGACTCGGGAATGTTGGAGGTGTTCCAGTTCCCTGGTTGCGGACCAGCAGCACGTTGCCGTCGCCGCCGCGCAGGGTGGAGCCATTGCGCACTTGGATGATGTAGGTGTTGGTGTGATCGCCCGGAGCGACCTCAATGGCGGCACCGCGCCCGGACTGCACATGCGACCCATCGATTTCCAGCTTGATCTGGTTGAAGAGGGGAATCGTTGCATACATGACAACGCCGACATTGGCCGCATTGATCTGCGAGCCACCGCTCAGTTTCACAGTGCCGACATGCTGACGGATGCCGACGCCGGAGAAGAAATGATCCTTGGCGGGGTTGTCGACCACCGTGATGCTGGAGCCATGCAGCCAGGCATGGGAACCTTCGCCCATGCTCATGGCGATACCCACGGTGTCCAGGCTGGCGAAGCCCTGTGCGCTCTCGTCGATGACGATGCGGCTGCCGCTCAGGTTCGCCTGGGACGAACCACGGATGGCAATGCCGCCGTTGTAGATGCGCGAGTTCATCGCATCCAGCAACGAGTTGCCGGTCAGCAGGATGGAGACCGTGTCGAAGGCACTGGTGCGCGCCACCGACCCGCCGTGCAGCATGATTCCACTGTTGTCCGCGGTGATACCCAGCGTACGGCCATTGTGGACGTTCAATTGCGCTTCGTTGCGCAACTTCCACATTTCAGGCTCATCCCCGGCAAAAACGTCCTCGGAGACGCCATCCAGATCGCGTGCCATCAGTCCCAGCGGGGCAAAACCCGTGAGCGCGAGCGCGATGCTGCATGCCAGCGGCCGCAGCAGGGATGCGCGGCGGCAGTGAGTGCCGTCAACGGTGTAAGCATGTGTCATGTGTTTTGATTCTTCAGAAGTGTTGGATGTGCGGCGCTTACCAGCGGTAGGCCGCGCCGATGCGGGCGGCGGTGTCGCGGTAGCGATCCTCGCCGTGGTTGGCACCGACCTCGCCCCAGGCCGAGAAGCCGTTGCCCAGCTGCAGCTGGCCGCCGAGGTTCAGTTCGGCGCGCTGGCGCGGCAGGCCGCCCAACACCGTCTCGCCGTCGAAAACCATGCCGGCGTGGCGGGTGTCGCGGTAGCCGTTGAGGGCGACGTAAGGCGCGAAGCGGTTGCTGCCGATCACCGTCTCACCTTCCAGGCGCAGGCCCACGCGGGTGGACAGGCCGCTGGCCCCGGTGCTGCGCACCACGGTGCCGTTGGATTCCACGTGCGCGTCGGTCTTTGCGTCGGTGTAGCTCAGCTGCAGCTGCGGCTGCAGGTTCAGCGCCATGCCACCGATGTTGCCCAGATCAAAGCGGTAGCCGGCTTCCACAGCGCTCTGCCAAGCGCGGCTGTCATAGCGTTCGGCGTCCAGGCCTTCACCGTGCACGGTGTTGCGGAAACGACCGTGCTGCACCGAGGCGTCCAGATACAGCGCATCATTGGACCAGTTCGCGTAGGCCCCCACGGCACCGCCTTCCACGGTGGCTTCGGCGCGATAGCCGGTGACGGTCGAGCGCACGGTGGCGTCGGCCTTGCCGGCGCTCAGCATCGCACCGACGCGGCCCTGGCCGCCGTCGAACACGCCGATGTCGGCACCGATCTGCAGGCGCTGACGGGTCGATTCAAAGCGCTGCTGGCCGGTCAGGTGCTGGCGGCTTTCGGCGACTTCGGTTGATGCCCAGGTGCGCAGGCTGTCGTCCGTTGCACCGTTCGCAATGCGGGTCTGCGCGCTGTGCTGCAGCAGCTGGTGCATGGCGGCCTGGTTGGCCAGGTAGGCACCGGTTTCCGGGCGCAATACCGGCTGGGGAACCGGCGGTTCTTCCGGGTCAGGATTCTCCGGGTCAGGGTTCTCCGGATCGGGGTTCTCCGGATCCGGATTCTCCGGATCAATCGGTTCTACCGGCAGGGTGACCTCACAATGCGGCAGGGTCGGATCCTGCAGGCACTCGTGCGGGATCTCCGGCTGGTCGCTCAGCTCCGAACGCAGATACCAGTTGCCGTCGTTGCCCTTGATCAGGAAGTACTCATACTGCCCGCCGACCGCGCGGCCGATCAGGTCGAACTCCGCATTGGACGCACCGCCGATATTGATCAGCTCGATGCCCTTGTCGGTCTGTGCACCCCGGCCGCCGGCATTGCGTACGATCACGTCGGCCTGGCCGCTGGCATCGCCGGTGATGACCAGCTTGTCGGTGGCGGACTCATCGCCATTCAGCACGGTGTTGAAGGTGATGTCGCCGCCGCTGCCGTTGAAGCTGCCCAGGGTCAGCGTGTTGAACTGGCCGCCGGCGTTGTCTCCCAACACCACGCTGCCAACCGCACCGAGCTCCAGGTGCCCAAGCGTGCTGTCACCGGTGAGCGTCCAGCTGCTGCCGGTACCGATGTTGGCAGCGGTGACGTTGTTGAAGCGGCCCTTCAGATGCGCGTTGTTCTGCAACGAGACATCTACGCGACCGTTCATCTTGCTGTCGTCGAAGGTGATATCGCCTGCCAGCGTGCTGTTGGAAACGGAGAAGTTCACCTGGCTGGTGCTGGTGGCTTGCAGGCCGTTGAACGCGCGCACCAGCAGCAGGTTGCCGTCGCCGCCGGTCAGCGTGGAGCCGTTGTTGACCCGGATATCGACGGTGTTGTCGCCGTCACCCTGCGCGGCCACTTCGATCGCGGCACCGCGCCCTGAGTTGATGTGCGAGCCGTCCAGGTGCACACGGAAGTCGTGCGCCAGCTCCTGCTGGCTGTGCACGATGATGCCGACGTTCTGCGCGCTGATCGCAGAGTTGTTCTTCATCTCGATGCCGCCTGCGCGCAGATAGGCGCCAATGCCGGAGGCGTAATGGGATAGATCGGCGCGGTCGGCAACGCTGACGGTGGAGTTGTCCAGCAGCACGCTCGGGTTGCCGGTAGCACCCGGAGCCTGGATGCTGATGCCGTGGGACACCAGGCTGTTGTCGCCCATGCCAGGTGCGCTGGCATCCATTGTGAGGGAACTGTTGGTCAGCGTGGCGTGCGCGGTACCCTGCAGTAGCAGACCGCCACCGACGATACGGGTATCGTTCACTTCGCCCTGCGAGCTACGCAGCTCAAGTGCGTGCGTCAGACCGACTGCTTCGTCACGGGTCACCAGAGCGTTGTGGAGCTCGACGCGGCTGTTCATGGCCGCGATGGTCTTGGTGCTGCCGCCATTGACGATCAGCTCGGCGTTGTTGGTCAGGTTCCAGTCCTCGACCGTGGCGTTCTCATCGATCGTCACGCTCTCGTTGTCCAGATTGCGTGCCAGGGCGCTGGTCGTCGACAACGTGGTCAGGGCCAGTAACACGCCGCACGTGAGCGGGCGCAGGGCGGGTCGGCGGCGAGTGCCGTCGTAGTGGGTCATTGCAGTGTTCCTTGGGGGAGAGCAATCCCGCAGCGCGCGGTGGCGCGCGCACGGTCGCCGGTCCCGGCGCAGGGGCCGGGACCGGGCAGACAGGCGAAAGACGAGCTGACGCTGCGAGGGCGCGCAGTTTCAGATTTTTCCTACCCCATCCCTATGCAACTAGTTTCAAAAGCACGCCATGTGGCGTGATGCAGCAACCGCGCCGGCGCTGTCCGGCGCGGTTGTGTTCAGCAATTACCAGTGGAAGGCCGCACCGATGCGCGCGGCGGTATCGCGGTAGCGGTCCTCGCCGTGGCTGGCACCGACCTCACCCCAGGCCGAGAAGCCGTTGTCCAGCTGCAACTGGCCGCCGAGGTTCAGTTCGGCACGCTGGCGCGGCAGGCCGCCCAACACCGTCTCGCCGTCGAAGACCATGCCGGCATGGCGGGTTTCGCGGTAGCCGTTGAGGGCGACGTACGGCGCGAAGCGGTTGCTGCCGATCACCGTGTCGCCCTGCAGGCGCAGGCCCACGCGCGTGGACAGGCCGCTGGCCCCGGTGCTGTGTACAACGGTGCCGTTGGATTCCACGTGTGCGTCGGTCTTTGCGTCGGTGTAGCTCAGTTGCAGCTGCGGCTGCAGGTTCAGTGCCATGCCACCGATGCGGCCAAGGTCAAAACGGTAGCCGGCTTCGATGGCGCTCTGCCAGGCGCGGCTGTCGTAGCGTTCGGCGTCCAGGCCTTCACCGTGCACGGTGTTTCGGAAGCGGCCGTGCTGCACCGAGGCATCCAGGTACAGCGCCTCATTTGACCAGTGCGCATACGCACCCACGGCACCACCTTCCACCATGGCTTCGGCGCGGTAGCCAGTGACCGTTGAGCGCACGGTGGCATCAGCCTTGCCGGCGCTCAGCATCGCACCGACGCGGCCCTGGCCGCCGTCGAACACGCCGATGTCGGCACCGACCTGCAGGCGCTGGCGGGTGGATTCAAAGCGCTGCTGACCGGTCAGCTGCTGGCGGATATCGGCGACTTCGGTCGATGCCCAGGTGCGCAGGCCGTCGTCCGTGGCGCTGTTCGCCATACGGCTCTGCGCGCTCTGCTGCAGCAGCTGCTGCATGGCGGCCTGGTTGGCCAGATAGGCTCCGGTTTCCGGGCGCAGCACCGGCTGAGGGATATCCGGGTTGCCCGTATCGGGGTCTTCGATATCGGGATCCTCCGGGTCGATCGGTTCCACTGGCAGGGTGATCTCGCAGTGCGGAAGCTCTGGATTCTGCAGGCACTCATGCGGGCGGTCGGGCTGTTCGTCCAGTTGCGAGCGCAGATACCAGTTGCCGTCATCGCCCTTGATCAGGAAGTACTCGTACTGCCCACCGACGGCGCGGCCCAGCAGGTCGAACTGCGCGTTGGACGCGCCATCGATGGTGATCAGCTCGATGCCGTTCACCGTCTGTGCGCCCTGGCCGCCGGCATTGAGTACAACCACGCCGGCGTGACCTTCCGCATCGCCGGTGATGTGCACCTTGTCCGTGACCGAGCTGTCATCGTCCAGCATGGTCCTGAATACAAAGGTGCCGCCTGCTCCGTTGAAACTTTCCAGCGTCAGCGTGTTGAACTGCGCGTTGTCAATACCATCCGACAGCGCCACCACCCCGGACGCATCCAGAGTAAGTTCGCCTACACTGCTGTCGCCCGTAAGCGACCAGATGCTGTTGGAGCCAATGCGCGCTGAAGAGACGTTGTCGAACACACCCCTCAATCGTGTCCTGTTTTCAAGAATGACATTGACATGCCCGTTCATCCGGCTGTCGTCGAACACCACGTTGCCTTCCAGCGAGCTGTTGGACACGGTGAAGTTCACCTGGTTGTCGCCGGAGGCAATATTGTCCTTGTAGGCATGGACCAGCAGCAGGTTGCCATCGCCGGCCTTGATGGTGGAACCATTGGCGACTGTCACATTGAAGGTCGTGTTCGTATTCCCCGCCGCGGCGAACTCGATGCCGGACGCTCGCCCGGCCTGGATGTGTGAGCGATCCAGCTCCAGATTGATGGGGTGAGTGCTACCTCCCGATCCGATCGCGACCACGCCCACATTGGCGGCGTCCATCACGGAGTCATTCCGCAGGGTCAGCGTGCCAGCAATCATGTACGCACCCACGCCGGAATTGTAGTGCTCCAGGTCGGCGCGGTCGGCGACGGTGATCCGCGAGTTGTCCAGCACCACGTTGGGGTTTGCAGCCGGGCCCATGCCGCCGCCATTCAAGCTGAGGCCCCAGGCCGGGCGGGCGTTGGTGTCAAATCCGGGTGCACCGCTGCGTACTTCGATATGGCTGTTGGTCAGGGTGGCGCTGGAGCGCCCCGCCACCCAGACGCCGCCATCCAGGAAGTGGGTGTTGGTCGCAATGGCTTCGCTGTTGCCCAGCACCTCCATGGCATAGGCCGACATCGGGTTGGGGCCGTCGTTGCGGATGACTGTGGCACCGGACAGCATCACCGCGCTGGTGTCGTTGACACTGATCGTGTGCGTGGTGGCACCGTGGACCTGCAGGGTTGAGCCGTTGATCAGCCGCCAGGCTTCAACGGCGTGATCCTGGTCGATGCTGACGTGTTGGTTGTCCAGGTCGCGCGCCTGTAACGCGCCGAGGGGCGCTGCGGCGAGGGCGAACAGAATCCCCCAGGCCAGCGGCCGCAGGGCAGGGC
>JAEXNZ010000210.1 GCA_023439425.1 Pseudomonadota bacterium | reverse complement strand
CCTGCGCCCCGCGCACCGTGCCGCCCACCCCGGTTTGACCCGGGGCCGCCCCCTGCCAGATCTCGATCTGCGCGGGGCCGTGCTCGTCCAGCGGCACCTGCAGCCAGCGCGGGTCAGCGCAGGTAGCGGGGGCGGTGCCGAAGCCAAACACTGCCAGCGTCTGCGGGTCGGCAAGCGCGGTATCGCGTTCATGGGCAGGTGCATAGCGGGCACGGAACGACGCGGGGGCCGGCGATGAGATCAAGGCCGGTGCGGCCGCTGCGCTGTGGATCGTGCTGCTCATTTCAGATTGTGAAAGCTGCCAGTGCTGAAGGTGTCATGATAGCGTGCGCTCCTTTGGCGGCGTGCGTTGCGCGCCGCACGATGTCGGATGACAGGTACGGATCGGCTGGAATGGGGGAGCCGACCCGTATCGCCCGTGTGGCTCGTGCTTCCAGGTGCCCATCACGAGTGTTGCTGTGAATGATTGAGTTTTCTGTTGTGGATTGGTCGGCCTGGGCACCGGGCCTGACCACGAAATCGGACTGGCAGCAGTGGGCCGCCGCGCCGCACTTGCCGGCCGGTGATGACACCCCGGCGCTGCCGGAAGTGCCGCCCATGCAGCGCCGCCGTATTGAACGGCTGGGGCGCATGGCGATCCAGGCCGCCTGCTGGTGCGAACAGCCCGACGACGGCGGCCGGGTGCCGCTGGTGTTTGCCTCGCGCCATGGCGACGTGGCCCGTTCCATGGAACTGCTCGACACCTTGCGCCTGGACGCGGCGATGTCGCCCACGGCGTTTGGCCTGTCGGTGCACAATGCGGTGGCCGCGCTGTACTCCATCGCCCGTGGCCAGCGCGGCAACTACCTGGCCCTGGCCGGCGGTCGCGCGACGGTCGAGGCTGCCTGCGTGGAGGCCTTCGGTCTGCTCGCCGACGGGGCCGAGGAAGTGCGCGTGGTGACCTATGAGTCGCCGCTGCCGGCGGTGTACGCCGGTTTTGCCGACGAACCCGACCCGTACTTCGCCTGGTGCTGGCGGCTGGCCCGTGCCGACCGCCCGGGCACCCGGCTGTCGCTGGGCTGGAGCGGTGCCGGTGCGGTTCCCGACTCCCCGGCCGGCGCGTTGCCGCACAGCCTGGAGCTGATGCGCTTCCTGCTGGCGGGCGACCCGGCGCTGGTGTTCCAGGCCGATGGCCAGCCGTGGATCTGGCAGCGCCATGGCTGAGCCGCTGGCTGCCCGCCTCAACCATGCCTGGCGCGTGGTCGGCACCGGTATCAGCTTCGCCGCCTTCGGGATCGGCGGGCTGCTGCTGGGCGGCCTGCTGTTCCCGCTGCTGTTCCTGATCCGCCACCACCAGCGCCGGCGCGCCCTGGCCCGGCGGCTGGTGCAGTTCAGCTTTGCCAGTCACGTCAACCTGATGCGCTGGCTGGGGGTGATGACCTATGAGATTCACGGACATGAACGCCTTAAGCGTGACGGCCTGTTGATCCTGGCCAACCACCCCACGCTGATTGATGTGGTGCTGCTGATCTCGCAGTTGCCCAATGCTGACTGCGTGGTCAAACACGCGGTCGCCTGCAACCCGTTCATGCGCGGCCCGGTCCGTGCCGCCGGCTATGTGGCCAACAGCGACGGGGCAGGGCTGGTCGACGACTGCATCGCAGCGGTGCGCCGGGGCGGCAACCTGGTGATCTTCCCGGAAGGCACCCGGACCGTGCCGGGCCAGCCGCTGAAGCTGCAGCGGGGGGCGGCCAACATCGCCGTGCGGGGTCAGCTGGACATCACCCCGGTGCGGATTACCTGTACCCCGCCTACACTGACCAAGGGCCAGAAATGGTATCGTGTGCCATCACGTCGTTTTCACGTTCAGCTGGAAGTCGGGGAAGATATTTCGATCGCTCCCTTCCTGACCGAGGCCGGCGATTCGCCCAGGGGGGATGCCTTGGCGGCCCGGCGCGTGACCGATCACCTTGCCCACTACTTTGACTTCGCTGGAGAAACAAGCCGTGCAGGCACTTGAGCACGAGATCAAGGAATTGATCATTTCATCGCTTTCATTGGAAGACATCGCTCCGGAAGACATCGATTCCCAGGCCCCCCTGTTTGTGGAAGGGCTGGGGTTGGATTCGATCGATGCGCTTGAACTGGGTCTTGCCCTGCAGAAGAAGTACGGCGTCAGCCTGTCTGCGGATTCGGAAGAAACCCGTCGTCATTTTTCCAGCGTGCGCGCGTTGAGCGAGTTTGTCGCCGCACGCCAGCCGTCGTAATGGTGCGTCAGGATTTGCCATGACCAAGAACGAACTTTTCGACCGTATCGTCAAGATCCTCAAGGACAGCTTTGAGATCGAACCGGTGCGCATCACGCCCGAAGCCCGCCTGTACGACGACCTCGACATCGACAGCATCGATGCCGTGGACCTGATCGTGCAGCTCAAGCCGCTGCTCGGCCGTAACCTGCAGCCGGAAGCCTTCAAGTCGGTGCGCACCGTGCAGGACATCGTTGATGTGGTGTACGGGCTGATGCCCGGACAAGCGGCCGCCTGACGGTCGTCGCAGAGGTCCGGCCATGGTTCGGCTGCGTGTTGCAGCGTTTGCAGTGCTGTCGCTGGCGTACCCGCTGGTGGTGTACTTCGCGCTGGGCCGCTTCGAGCCACGCTGGATGGCGTTACTGCTGTTCGCGCTGGCCGCGCTGCGCGCGCTGACCACCCGCCAGCCGGTGTGGTGGGTGGCCGCCGCTGGCGCGGGGCTGCTGGCCCTGCTGGCCACTGCCTTCAACCAGGCCTTGCCGCTGAAGCTGTACCCGGCGCTGGTCAATGCCGTGATGCTGGTGATCTTCGCCACCAGCCTGCGTTTCCCCCCCACCGCCGTGGAACGGCTGGCCCGGCTCACCGAGCCGGAACTGCCGCCGTTCGCCGTGGTCTATACCCGCCGCGTCACCCAGGTGTGGTGCGGCTTTTTCGTCTTGAACGGGGCGCTGGCCCTGATGACCGCGTTCTGGGCCTCCAACCAGGTCTGGGCGCTCTACAACGGATTGTTGGCGTACGTGATGATGGGTGTCCTGTTTGGCGGTGAGTGGCTGGTGCGGCGGCGGGTGAAGGCGGCGCACGCGCATGGCTGAGTGGATCGCTTTGTCGCAGCTGGTGCTGCAGCCGCGCCCCGAGCGCATCGTCGGTATTGCCGCCGATGGCACGCCGGTGACCCACCCGCAGTTCCGCCAGCAGGTGCTGCGCTGGCAGCAGGCGTTCGCGCGTGCGCCCGGCCAGGACTGGGCGCTGTATTTCGATGACACCCTGGCCTTTGCCGCGGCGCTGCTCGGGGCCTGGCACGCCGGCAAGCGGGTGGTCCTGGGCGGCGACAACCTGCCTGCCACGCTGGACGCGCTGCGCCCGCAGGTGCAGGGCTTCGCCGGTGACCTGCCCGCCAGCGACGCCCCGTTGCAGGCCGACGCCGAGATCGCGGCCGACCTCACGCTGCAGCCGCTGGAAGTCGCCGAGCTTGAGCTGGTGGTGTTCACCTCCGGCAGCACCGGCGCACCCACCGCGATCCACAAGCGCCTGCACCAGCTCACCGCTGAAGTCGACGCGCTGCAGGCCGCTTTCGGCGCACAGCTGGACGGCGCGCAGGTGCATGGCACGGTCTCGCACCAGCACATCTATGGCCTGCTGTTCCGCGTGCTGTGGCCGCTGTCGGCAGGCCGCGTGATCCAGCCGCGCCGCTTCTTCCATGAAGACCTGGTCACCGCGCTGGCGCAGCACGACGCGCTGCTGGTGGCGACGCCGGCGCACCTCAAGCGCCTGCCGGAGCAGCTGGACTGGCAGGCCCTGGGGGGTCGCCTGCGCGCGGTGTTTTCGTCCGGCGGTCCGCTGCCCAGCGATGCTGCCCTGCAGGCGCGCGCGCTGCTCGGCGTGGCCCCGACCGAGGTGTTCGGCAGCAGCGAGACCGGCGGCATTGCCTGGCGCCAGTGGAGCGCCGAGCGGCCGCAATGGCATCCGCTGCCGGGCGTGGAATGGCAGATCCAGGACGGCGCGCTGGCCGTGCGCTCGCCGCATCTGGCCGATAGCGACTGGTGGCAGACCCAGGACCGGGTCCAGGCCGACACCGGCAACAGCTTCCGCCTGCTGGGTCGCGCCGACCGCATCGTCAAGATCGAAGAGCGCCGGGTGTCTCTGGACGCGCTGGAACAACAGCTGCGTGCCCACCCCGACGTGCAGGACGTGCGCGTGCTGGTGCTGCCGGGTGCGCGCGAGCAGCTCGCCGCCGTGGTGGTGCCCAATCCGCCCGGTGCCGCGCAGTGGACCGACACCCAGCGGCGTCAGCAGGCACAGCGGCTCAGTACCCATCTGGCGAGTAGCCACGATGCGGTAACCCGTCCGCGCCGTTGGCGGTTCGTCGACGAACTGCCGTTCAACGCACAGGGCAAGACCACCGCAGCCGCGCTGGCCGCATTGTTCCGCCCGCTGATGCCGGTCGCGCAGTGGCAGCAGCGTGATGCGCAGGCGGCCACGCTGCACCTGCCGCTGGAGGCCGATCTGATCGCCTTCGATGGACATTTCCCGCAGGCGAAGATTCTGCCCGGCGTGGTTCAGCTGGACTGGGCCATCCATTACGGGCGCGAAGTGTTTGCCATGCCGCCGCGCTTTGCGCGCATGGACGCGCTCAAGTTCCAGCATGTGGCGCGCCCTGGCGATGTGCTGCAGCTCACCCTGGGCTGGGATGCCGAGAAGTCGGTGATGAGCTTCCGCTATGTCTCCGACCATGGCGTGCATGCCAGCGGTCGGGTGGTGTTCGCGGATGCGTGACGTCGCATTTTCGCCGGTGGTGGTGATTCCGGTGTACGACCACGAGCACGCCATTGCTGCGGTGGTGCAGGGTGTGCTGGCCAGCGGCCTGCCGTGCCTGCTGGTGGATGACGGTTCGCACGATGGCTGCGCGCAGGCACTGCGTGTGCTGGCCGCGCAGTATCCGGAACAGGTCACCCTGCATCGACTGGAGATCAACCAGGGCAAGGGCGGGGCGATGCTGGCCGGCTTTGAACAGGCCCGCCGGCGCGGCTACTCGCATGTGCTGCAGATCGATGCCGACGGCCAGCACACCACCGACGACATTCCGGTATTCGTGGCCTTGGCCGAGGCGCATCCAGACGCGGTCATCTGCGGCATTCCCGCCTATGACGCCAGCGTGCCGAAGGCGCGCCTGTATGGCCGTTACGCCACCCATATCTGGGTCTGGATCAACACCCTGTCACTGCAGATCCGGGATTCCATGTGCGGGTTCCGGGTCTATCCGCTGGCACCGGTCAACCGGCTGGCCGCGGAGGAAACCATCGGCCGCCGCATGGATTTCGATACCGAAGTCCTGGTCCGTCTGTTCTGGCGCGGCGTGCAAGTGATCAGCCAACCCACCCGCGTCACCTATCCCAGCGACGGCGTGTCCCACTTCGATGTGTGGCGTGACAACGTGCGCATCAGCTGCATGCACACCCGCCTGTTCTTCGGCATGTTGCCGCGTGCACCGCGCCTGCTGTGGCGACGGCTGGCAGGTCGCCGGGCATGAACGCCCCGGCTGACCGCGCTGCGCCGCACTGGGCCGAGCTGGGCGAAACCACCTCGGCCGCCGGCGTGCTGTTCCTGTGCGGCGTGCACCGCTGGTTCGGGCGCTGGCCGTTCCGGCTGTGCGTGTACCCGGTGGTGCTGTGCCACTGGCTGTCCAATGCGGTGGCGCGGCGTTCCTCGCTGCAGTACCTGCAGCGCCTGCAGGCACACGCCGGCGTGCTGGGCCGCGCACCCGGCCGCTGGCACAGCCTGAAACACTTCGCCAGCTTCGCCGACACCCTGCTGGACAAGCTGCTGGGCCTTGGTGGCCGTTACCCGCCCGAGCGCATCCACCTGCAACGCGACCTGATGCTGGAGAAGATCGCGCGCCGCGAAGGGGGGCTGATTCTCACCGCGCACATCGGTTGCCTCGAGCTGTGTCAGGTCCTGGCCGAGCAGGTGCCGGGCTTCCACATCACCGTGCTGGTGCATACCGCACATGCACAGCGTTTCAATCGCCTGATGCAGCGCCTGGACCCGCTGGCCCAGGTCGAGCTGATGCAGGTCACCGACATGGGCCCGGCCACCGCAGTGGAGCTGCAGCGCCGCGTGGATGCCGGCGGCTTCGTGGCCATCGTCGGCGACCGTGTGCCCTTGCGTGGCGGCCGCACCGTGCCGGCGTCGTTCCTGGGTCATACCGCGCAGTTCCCGATCGGGGCCTACGTGCTGGCCGCGGCACTGGCCTGCCCGGTATACACCATGGCCTGCCTGCACGAAGGCGAAGGCTACCGGGTGCGCTTCGAGCACTTCAGTGACCGTATCGTGCTGCCGCGCGGTTCGCGCGATGCCGCACTGACCGCCCAGGCCGAACAGTTCGCCGCATGGCTGGAGACCCAGGTCATCCAGGCTCCCTTTGATTGGTTCAACTTCTTCCCCTTCTGGGATCAGGCATCGCATGGAAAGTAACGCCCAACTCGATCACTCCCGCCGCAACGTGGACCGCCCGATCCTGCGCTTCGGCGATGCGCCGCTGTGCATTGAAGACGTGGTGGCGTTGTCGCGCCGCCAGGCCGATGCGATGGTCAGCGACACGCCCGAGTTCGTGGACCGCATCCAGCGCGGCGCGGACTTCCTCGACCGCCTGCTGCGCGAAGACGGCGTCATCTACGGCGTCACCACCGGTTACGGCGACTCGTGCACGGTGAACATTCCGCCGGCGCTGGTGGCCGAGCTGCCGCATCACCTGTTCACCTACCATGGCTGTGGCCTGGGCCGGTATCTGGACGAAACCGAAACCCGCGCCGTGGTCGCGGCGCGTCTGGCTTCGCTGGTGCGTGGCATGTCGGGCGTGAGCCATCCGCTGCTGCAGGGCCTGGCCACGTTGCTGCGCCATGACGTGCTGCCGTTGATTCCGGCCGAGGGCTCGGTCGGGGCCAGTGGCGACCTCACCCCGCTGTCGTACGTGGCCGCGGTGCTGTGCGGCGAGCGCGAGGTGATGTACCAGGGCGCACGCCGCCCGGCGGCCGAGGTGCTGGCCGAGATCGGCATGACTCCGCTGCGGCTGCGTCCCAAGGAAGGCCTGGCGATCATGAACGGCACCGCGGTGATGACCGCGCTGGCCTGCCTGGCGTATGACCGCGCGGATTACCTGACCAGGCTGGCCACGCGCCTGACCGCGTTCAACGTCCTGGCCAGCGACGGCAACGCGCACCACTTCGATGAAATGCTGTTCGCGGCCAAGCCGCACCCGGGCCAGATGCAGATCGCCGCGCGCCTGCGCCAGGACCTGCACAGCGACCGTCCGCCGCGCAACGAACAGCGCCTGCAGGACCGTTACTCGCTGCGCTGCGCGCCGCACGTCATCGGCGTGGTCCAGGACGCGCTGCCGTTCCTGCGCCAGCTGATTGAAACCGAACTCAACAGCGCCAACGACAACCCGCTGATCGACGCCGACGGCGAGCGCATCCTGCATGGCGGCCACTTCTACGGTGGTCACATCGCCTTTGCGATGGACGCGCTGAAGAACACCATCGCCAACCTGGCCGACCTGCTCGACCGTCAGCTGGCGCTGGTGGTGGATGCCCGTTACAACCACGGCCTGCCGGCCAACCTGTCCGGCAGCACCGGTGAGCGCGCGCCGATCAACCATGGATTGAAGGCCCTGCAGATCAGCGTCTCGGCGTGGACCGCCGAAGCGCTCAAGCAGACCATGCCGGCCTCGGTGTTCTCGCGTTCCACCGAGTGCCACAACCAGGACAAGGTCAGCATGGGCACCATCGCCGCGCGCGACTGCCTGCGCGTGATCGAGCTGACCGAACAGGTCGTGGCCGGCATGCTGATTGCCGCTCGCCAGGGCATTGCCCTGCGCCAGCGCAAGGGCATGAACGCCACGCTGCATGGCGAGCTGGAAACGATGTACCAGGATCTTGCCGCACGTATCGCGCTGGTCGAGGAAGACCGTGCGCTGGATGGAGAACTGCGTGGCCTGCTGGAGGATATCCGCGGCCAACGCTGGAGCCTGTATGACCCTGCCTGAACTGAGCTTTGAAGTAGCCCTGTCGCCTACCTTCCACGACTGCGATCCCATGCACGTGGTGTGGCACGGCAACTACTTCAAGTACTTCGAAGTCGCGCGCTGCGCGCTGTTGCAGCGCTACGACTACGACTACCCGCAGATGCGCGAATCCGGCTACCTGTGGCCGGTGGTGGACGCGCGGGTGAAGTACATCCGGCCGCTGCTGTACGGCCAGCAGCTGGTGGTTCGCGCCACCATCACCGAATGGGAAAACCGGCTGAAGATCGTCTATGAGATCCGCGACGCCGGCAGTGACCAGGTGCTGACCCGCGCCCACACCATCCAGGTCGCGGTCGACGCGACCACCAACGAAATGCAGTACCTGTGCCCGTCCGTGCTGTGGGACCGTCTGGGAGTGGAAGTGCAATGAACCATCTGTGGCGCACGCTGGGCGTGCTGATCCTGCTGTCCGTGTTCGCACCGGTGGCGGCCGCGGCCGATGTCGATCTGGTCAAGCAGCGCGTGGCCAAGGTCGGCGTGCTGCGCGGTGACTTCACCCAGGAAAAGCAGGTCACCGGTTTCAAGAACCCGCTGCGTTCGCAGGGTCGTTTCGTGCTGGCCCAGGACCACGGTGTGATCTGGACCACGCTCAAGCCGTTCGCGTCGGAAGTGGTGGTCACCCGTGATCGCATCCTCAGCCGCCAGAGCGACGGCAGTACCCGCGTCGAGCTGGACGCGAAGCAGCAGCCGGCGATGCGCTCGGTCAACGCGATCATGTTCGCGCTGATGAGTGGTGATGCGCAGGCGCTGTCGGCGCAGTTCACGGTGAAAGTGGACGCGCTGCCCAACAACGGGTGGAAAATGCAGCTGAGCCCGCGCTCGGCGATGCTGGGCAAGGTGTTCACTGGCCTGAAGCTCAGTGGCGACCGCTACGTGCGCGAGGTGGAGATCACCGAAGCCAACCAGGACGTCACCCGCATCCACTTCGCCGGCATGAGCGAAACTCCGGCGGCGCTGAGCGCGGAAGAGGGCGGCAAGTTTGAATGAGTCGTTGAAGGACGCGTTCCACGAAGGTGGCCGCCTGCAGCGCCTGTGGCGCTGGCTGGCGATTGCTTGGCTGCTGGTGCTGGTCGGGCTGGGCGTGCAGCAGTGGCAGCTGTGGAAGAGCGAATCGCGGATCGATACCGACATCCTCGCGCTGCTGCCGCAGGATGCGCACGACCGCCTGTTGTCCGATGTCACCCGGCGCATCGCCGACGTCAACGCGCGGCAGATCGTGGTGCTGCTGGGCAGCAGCGATGCGGCGCAGACCAAGGCCGCCGAGGCCGCGTTTCGCAGCACCATCACGCCGGATGGTGACGCGGCCAACGTAGAGCGGGGCTCTGCCCCGCTGAAGGAAGCCGGCACCATCGAAGGCTGGTTCGATCAGGCCCGCGCCTTCTACGCGCCCTACCGCGACCGCCTGCTCACCACCGAACAGCGCCAGCGCCTGCAGTCCGAACCCGCCGATACCCTGGCGCAGTCCGCACTGGCCGCGCTGTACGGCCCGATGGGCGCACCGCGCCTCACCGACTGGGGCCAGGACCCGCTGTCGCTGTGGCCGCAGTGGTGGCAGGAACGCGCACAGGGGGCCGGCCTGCAGATGGGCGACGACGGCCTGCTCGAAGCTGACGGCAAGCACTGGGCCATCCTGCAGTTTGAAACCACCGGCTCGGCCTTCCAGCTCGACGGCGAACGTCATATCGACCTGCTGCTGGACCAGGCCGCCGCCGCCGCGACCCAGAAGGCTCCGGGCCTTGAAGTGCTGCGCGCCGGCGTGCCGCTGCATGCCGAAGCCGCTGCGGTTCAGGCCAACTGGGAAATCAACACCATCGGCTGGGGCTCGCTGGCCGCGGTGCTGCTGCTTGTGTGGCTCGCGTTCCGCTCGCTGCGCCCGATCCTGCTGGTCGGCGCGTCCCTGCTGATCGGCTGCGGCGTGGCGCTGGCGGTCACCGTGCTGGTGTTCGGGAAGGTGCATGTGCTCACCCTGGTGTTCGGTGCCTCGCTGGTCGGCGTGGCAGAGGACTACGGCATCCACTGGTTTGCCTCGCGCCAGGCCGAACCGGCCGACCGTCGCTGGAAGTTGCTGCGCCACCTGTTGCCCGGCCTGTGGCTGGCGTTGCTGACCAGCGCGCTGGCCTACCTCGCATTGGGCCTGGCTCCGTTCCCGGGGCTGCGCCAGATGGCGTTGTTCTCGGTGGTCGGGCTGGCCGCGGCGTTCCTGACCGTGATCTTCTGGTTCCCTTGGCTGGATGGCGGCGAGATCCGCACCACGCGATTCGCCCGCTGGCTGGGGGCCACCCTGGACCGTTGGCCGCGCCTGCAGGGCCGCCGTCCGGTCGGCCTGTTCCTGGGTGCGGTGGCGATCATCGCCGCAGTCGGCATGCTGCGCCTGCAGCCTAACGACGACCTGCGCAGCCTGCAGTCTTCGCCGATGTCGCTGATCAACCAGCAGATCCGCATCAGCAAGATGCTGGGCCTGCCCAGCCCCGCGCAGTTCTACCTGGTGCAGGGCGACAACGCCGAACAGGTGCTGCAGCGCGAAGAAGCCCTGGTGGAACGCCTGCGCGTGCTCGCCGCGAAAAAGCAGATCGGCGGCTACCGCGCGATCAGCGAATGGCTGCCCTCGGTGCAGCGCCAGCACGCCGATGCCGCGCTGACCGGGGCCATTGAACCCAAGGTGCTGACCCAGGTTGGCGACGCGGTCGGCGAAACCCTGCCGCGTCCGGATTACGCCGCGCAGGACCTGCAGGCCCAAGCCTTCCTCGACTCGCCGGTGGCGATGCCGTTCCGCCATCTGTGGTTGGGCACGGTCGGGCAGGGCATGGCCTCGGTGGTGATGGTGGATGACCTGTCGCGTGCCGATGCGCTGACCCTGCTGGAAGCGCAGACCGAAGGTATCGACGGCGTGCGCTGGGTCGACCGCACCGCCGACTTCTCCAAGCTGCTCAAGCATTACCGCAAGCTGATGAGCGCGCTGCTGCTGGTCGGCATCGTGCTGGTGTTCGCCGTGCTGTACTGGCGCTACCGCGCGCAGGCCTGGCGGGTGTTCGCCCCGACCCTGGTCGCCGGCGCGCTGACGCTCGGCCTGCTTGGCCTGTTCGGGCAGCCGCTGCAGTTGTTCAATGTGCTGGCCTTGATGCTGCTGCTGGGCATGGGTATCGACTACGGCATCTTCCTGATCGAACACCGCGGCGATGCCAGTGCCTGGCTGGCCGTGTGTGTGGGCGCGGCCAGCACCTGGCTGTCGTTCGGCCTGCTCGGCCTGTCGGCGACGCCTGCGCTGCGCGCGTTCGGGCTCACCCTGCTGTTCGGCATCGGCCTGGTCTGGCTGATCTCACCGCTGTTCAGGCCGCCGCCGCATGACGCTCCACACTAAGCACACGCCCTTTCCTCCACGCTGCTGATCCAAGGATGTATCGATGAACGCTGCTGTGAATGACGCACCTGTTGACGCCACCGATGCGGTGGAACGTACTGAAATCCTGATCATCGGGGCCGGTCCGGCCGGTTCGGTCGCCGCCGCGATGCTGCGCAAGCAGGGCCGCCAGGTGCTGATGCTTGAGCGCCAGCAGTTCCCGCGCTTCTCCATCGGCGAAAGCCTGCTGCCGCAGAGCATGGAATACATCGAGCAGGCCGGGCTGCTGCAGGACGTCGTGCAGGCCGGCTTCCAGTACAAGAACGGCGCTGCATTCGTGCGCGGCGAGCGCAGCACCGAGTTCGATTTCCGCGAGAAGTTCTCGCCGGGTTGGGGCACCACCTACCAGGTGCAGCGCGCCGACTTCGACAACGTGCTGGCACGCGGTGCCGAGCGCATGGGCACCACCCTGCGCTTCGGTGATGAAGTGCTGTCGGTGCAGCCGGGCCGCCCGGCGCGCGTGCAGGTGCGTCGCCCGGATGGCAGCGAATACACCATCGAAGCCGGCTTCATCCTTGACGCCAGCGGCTTCGCACGGCTGCTGCCGCGTCTGCTGCAGCTGGAATCACCGTCCAACTTCCCGGTGCGCGGGGCGATCTTCTGCCACGTGCGCGACCACATTCCGGCCGACGCCGGGTTTGATCGCAACAAGATCCTGATCACCACCCATCCTGAACACGTGGACGTGTGGTACTGGACCATCCCGTTCTCCAACGGCTGCTGCTCGCTGGGCGTGGTCGCCGAGCCGAGCTTCTTCGAGAAGTACTCCGGCACCGACCTGGAGAAGCTGCAGGCCATCGTCGGCGAAGATCCCAACCTGACCCGCCTGTTGAAGAACGCCGAATGGGCGGTGCTGCCGGTGCGCACCATCACCGGCTACTCGGCCAATGTCAGCTCGCTGTGGGGCGAAGGTTATGCGCTGCTGGGCAACGCCGGTGAATTCCTTGACCCGGTGTTCTCCTCCGGTGTCACCATCGCGTTCAAGTCGGCGCAGCTGGCCAGCGACTGCCTGGCACGCGAACACGC
>JAEXNZ010000208.1 GCA_023439425.1 Pseudomonadota bacterium | reverse complement strand
GGGCCCCCGCCGCCGCCCGGTGGGGGGGGCGCGGGCCACGTCAGGAGGCGCTGTCCAGCGCCTTGCGGAGGGGTTCGAGGAAGGTCTTCGCTACCGCAGCTGCGGCGTCCGGGCCATCTGCCTCCGCCAGCGCCGCCACCAGCGCACTGCCCACCACCACACCGTCGGCCTCCTTCGCCATCGCCGCCGCACTGGCCGCGTCCTTGATGCCAAAGCCAGCCACCACCGGAACCGACGAACGCCCACGCAGGGTCCGCAGACGTGCACCGGCGGCGTCGCTGTCGAGGCGATCAGAGGCACCCGTCACGCCGGCAAAGCTCACGTAATACAGGTAGCCACGCGCCATTGCTGAGAGCTTGTCCAGACGGGCATCCGCGGTGGTCGGCGAAGCCAGCAGGATCAAGGCCAGGCCGGCCTGCTCAAAGATCGCCAGGGTTTCTTCCGCTTCTTCGGGCGGCAGATCCACCAGCAGCACGCCATCTACCCCGGCACTGATCGCGTCCTGCGCGAAACGTTCAGTGCCGCGGATCTCGATCGGATTCAGGTAGCCCATCAATACCACCGGTGTGTTGGCGTCATCGCGACGGAAGTCGCGCACGGCGTCCAGCACATAGGTCAGGCCCGCCCCCCGCGCCAACGCGCGCTCCGAACTGCGCTGGATGGTGGGGCCGTCGGCCATGGGGTCGGAGAACGGCACGCCGAGCTCGATCACATCGGCACCGGCCGCGGCCAGCGCATGCATCACCGGCACGGTCGCGTCCAGACCGGGATCTCCGGCGGTGACGAAGGGAATCAGCGCCTTGCGGCCACTGGCGCGCAGGCGGGCAAAACAGGCATCAATACGGTCAACGGACATGTCAGGCGCGTTCCAGAGTCAGTTCAATTGCGTGGCGGGCGGTCACAGCACCAGGCCTTCGCGGGCGGCGATGGTATGCACGTCCTTGTCACCACGGCCGGACAGGTTGCACAGCACCAGCTTGTCTTTGGGCAGCTCGCGCGCCAGTTTGATCGCCTGCGCCACTGCATGGCTGGACTCCAATGCGGCGAGGATGCCTTCGCTGTGCGCCAGCTGGTGGAACGCGGCCAGCGCTTCTTCGTCGGTGACGCCGACGTACTCGGCGCGACCGGTATCGGCCAGGAACGCGTGCTCCGGGCCCACACCGGGGTAATCCAGGCCCGCGGACACCGAATGGGTTTCGATGATCTGGCCGTCATCGTCGCAGATCACATAGGTGCGGTTGCCATGCAGCACGCCCGGGCGACCCGCGGCGATGGACGCAGCATGACGACCGGTTTCGATGCCGTCACCTGCCGCTTCAGCGCCTACGATGCGCACGTCGCGGTCGTTGAGAAAGGCATGGAACAGGCCGATAGCGTTACTGCCGCCGCCCACGCAAGCGGTGATCGCGTCCGGCAGACGGCCGTAATCGGTAAGCATCTGCGCACGCGCTTCGCGGCCAACGATGGCATTGAAGTCGCGCACCATGCGTGGGTACGGGTCCGGGCCGGCCACCGTACCAATGATGTAGAAGGTGTCGCGCACGTTGGTGACCCAGTCGCGCATGGCTTCATTGAGCGCATCCTTCAGCGTGGCCGAGCCGGAGGTGACCGGCACCACGGTCGCGCCGAGCAGCTTCATGCGGTAGACGTTGATCTTCTGCCGCTCGATGTCGGTGGCCCCCATGTAGACCACGCATTCCAGGCCCAGACGCGCGGCGACGGTGGCACTGGCAACACCGTGCTGGCCGGCACCGGTCTCGGCAATGATGCGCTTCTTGCCCATCCGCGCGGCCAGCAGGGCCTGGCCGATGGTGTTGTTGATCTTGTGCGCGCCGGTGTGGTTCAGGTCTTCGCGCTTGAGCAGGATCTGCGCACCGCCGACCTGCTGGCTGAGCCGCTCGGCGTGGTAGATCGGGCTCGGCCGGCCGACGTAGTGGGTCAGGTCCTTGTCGTAGGCGGCGATGAAGCTGGGGTCCTGGCGCGCCTGATCGTAGGCGGCGGCCAGTTCCTGCAGCGGGCCAATCAGGGTTTCAGCGACGAAGCTGCCGCCGTAGCGGCCGAAATGGCCGTTGGCGTCCGGGTAGGCGTGGAAATCGGTGACGGGCGTTGGGGATGCGGACATGACGCGACAGCCGGTAGAGACAGGGCTTCACTCTAACGCACACATCCTGACCGGAATATCGATATTATCTGGCACGACCAGTCAGGAAAACTCACATGAGTGACACTCCCCTGCCCTCGCTCAACGCCCTGCGCAGCTTTGAAGCCACCGCGCGGCTGGGCGGTGTCGGCCGGGCCGCACAGCAACTGCATGTGACCCACGGGGCCATCAGCCGGCAGTTGCGCCTGCTGGAGGAGCAGCTGGGGTTTTCCCTGTTCGAGCGCGCCGGACGTGGACTGCGTCTGACCGCCGCCGGGGAAACCCTGCAGGCCGCCTGCGCCGGGGCATTCGGGCAGATCCGCGAGGCGGTGAGCGGGTTGCAGCGCCGGCAGCGGCCGGAAGCGTTGGTGCTGGGCTGCAGCGGCAGCATCCTGGCGCGCTGGATGATTCCGCGCCTGCAGCAGTTACAGGCCGACCTGCCACAGCTGCCGCTGCACTGGTCGGCGCAGGATGGCAGCTTCACGCCGGATCAGCAGACGCTGGATGCGGTGTTGCTGCTGGCGCATGCGCCGTGGCCGCCGGGGTGGCGGGTGCGTGAGCTGGCACCGGAGCGGGTCGGCGTGGTGGTCAGCCCGCAGCATCCGGCGGCCGCGCGGCTGCGCGGGCATCCGCCCTCCGTGTTGCCGGGCGAGCCGTTACTGCACACCACCTCACGCCCGCAGGCCTGGCCGGACTGGGCGTTGTCGCATGGGTTGGAACCGGCGCAGCTGGTGATGGGCACCGGGTTTGACCACCTCTATTACCTGCTGGAGGCGGCGGTGGCCGGGCTGGGCGTGGCGATTGCGCCGGAGCCGCTGGTGCTGGATGAGCTGGCGGCCGGGCGCTTGCTGGCCCCGTGGGGCTTCGGGGCGACCGGGGGGTTCTGGGTGTTGGCGACGCCAGAAGGCGTCGCGGATGCACGGGTGGATGTTCTTGCGGACTGGCTGAGCGCGCAGTTGACGTAGAGCCACGCCCTGCGTGGCTGCACCTCGCCCCGAGTCATCGACCCAGCATGATCACCCCGCCGTTGGCGCGGCCAATCTCGCCTGCACCTCTTCGCGCAGGCGCGCGAGTTCGACTTCGGCCTGCTGGCGTTGCTGCATGCCTTCGCGGTGGATGGTGCGCACCTCTTCCACCGTGGCGATCAGCTGGTCGTGCGCATGGCGCAGGGTGGCCACATCGATCACGGCGCGCTGGTTGGCCTTGGCGGTTTCCACCGAGGTCTGGCGCATCAGGTCGGCATTGCGGCGCATCAGGTCGTTGGTCGCATCATCAATCGCATTGGACAGCTCCACCGCGCTCTTCTGCTCGCTCAGGCTGAGCTGGATGGCGAACTGGCGCTTCCACGACGGGATGGTGATGTCGCGAACCGTGTTGAACTTCTCGATCAGCTGGATCGCGTTGGCCTGGATCAGGCGGATCATCGGCAGCGACTGGTCCGCTGCGTGCTGCATCACCACCAGGTCGCCGACGCGCTTGTCGAGCAGGCGGATGGCATTGTCCAGCTCGCCCTGGCGGATGCGCACCTGCGGGTCGTCGTTGCCAACCGATGCCTGTTGTTCCGCCCGAAGCTCCCCCAGACGCTGCTTGCCGGCGGCGATGTGCAGACCCAATGCGTGACGCTCTTCGCGCACGATCTCGTGCATGCGGTCGAACTCGCCGACCCGCTGCCCCATCAGCGCCTGCTGGCTGCCGACGTCGCCGAGCAGCTGCTCGATCTGGCGGTTGGTGTCGCTGAATTTCTGCACCAGTTCGCACTTGGACGCGCGCAGCTTGTCGATCAGGCCGCCAATCACCGGCACCTTCGAACGCTGGGTCAAACCGTCCAGGTTGAGCGTGCGTGCAATGCGCACCACTTCGCCCAGCTTCTCACCGCTGGCGTCCAGGTCACGGTTGCGCACCTGGTCCAGCAGCTGGCTGGAGAATGCGGCCGTCTTGGCCGCTGCGTCGCGCCCGAACACCTGCAGATTGCCCGGGCGGATGTCCTCCAGGCTGCGGCCGATCTCGGCGATGCGCGGCAGGTCGTCCTGGACCAGGCCCAGTGCCTTCAAGGTGGCGTCATCCACCGTGGGCGCTGCCACGGCAAGGGCCGAGCTGTTCGGCGTGTCCTGGGTCATGGCGAAGTCTCCTTGAAGGGGATGGCAATGAAATGCATGGGTCAATCCAGTCTAGCCTGCGCCGAGGCGACTTCGGCATGGATCTGGGCGAGCAGCTGTGCGGCCTGCTGGCCGCGCTGCTGCTGGTCGCCCGCACGACGGGCCAGCAGCGTCTGCCGCCACGCCGGCAGCAGGGTCTCGGTGATGCGCCGGCTGCGGGCCAGCAGCGCCGCGTTCTGTTCGCGCAGCAGTTGCCACTGCCCCGCCTCGACCTGCTGCAGCGCCGCCAAGCGGCGCAGATGGTCCAGTCGCTGCGCCAGCACGTCCTGCAGTGGCGGAGCCAGCGCGGCCATCTGCAGATGCCCGGCGTCGGCCCAGGCGTCCAGCGTGATGGCGGCATCTGTGGCACGCTCATGTGCCGCCGCCTGCTGCGCCAGCTGCGCACGGATGCCCTGCGCGGCTGCATCAGCCTGCACCAGCAGCACACCCAGTTGCGACTGACTGTCGTGCGCGTCCAGTTCCTGTTCGACATCGCGCCCGAGCAGACGTCCCCACCAGCTGACACGGCGTCGCGCCGCGGCGGGGTTGGCCGCCTGCACGACCGCGCCCAGTTGCGCCAGCACCGACAGCAGGCGGGCAGCCGCCGGGTCATGCCCGACCGGCGGCGTCGTGCCCTGCCCCAGCGCATCAAGCAACGACGCGCCGTAGCGTGACAGGCCGAGCGCGTCGGCCGCCACGGGTACCGGCACGGGCCAGCCACGGATCATGCCGGCGCATCATCCGCAGCGCCGGTCCACTGCGGCGGCAGGGTCGATTCGCCGTAGAAGTGACGCATCAGGGCCTCGTCAAGCGCGCGCTCCTGCGGCGTGCTGGCACGGCGCGCGCGTGGGCGCGGTTGTAACGCCGGGCCGCGCTCCATCTGTTCGCGCACCCAGCTGGCCAGCAGGGCCAGCGTTTCCCCGGTGCGGGCCTGCTGGGCATTGGCCTGGCCCAACAGCTGCAGCAATGGGGCCAAGCCTTCCTGCAACCCCTGGGCAATCGGCTCGGCGGCTGGAAGCGGGGGCGGCTGCGGCACGCCGGTATCGGCAGGAGCAGATTCCGCCGCAATCACCGGTGCCGCCGGAGCCGGAACCAGGCGCTCCAATGCCGCCAGCAAGGCGGGCCACGGTGCGGGGTCTGGCGCACTCAGCGGTGCGGCATCGGCACTGCCCTGCAACGCACTGGCGATATCGGCCAGCTGCGCCACCACGCGTCCACCCACATCGGCATCGCCCGCGCCCATCGCCTTGTTGCGCAGGAAGTCGCGCTTGATCTGCGCCCAGCGCTGCTGCTCGTCCTCGCCGAGAACGCCTCGCAGCTCGCCCAGCTTCAGCAGGTTTTCCTCCGCACCGGTGGTGAGCAGCTGCGCTTCACCGAGGTAGTGGTCGGAGATCAGCTGCTGCAGCTCGGCCTCGTTCATCACCGGCGAGATCTTCTCGGCCAGCTTGTTCATGTTGCGGTAGCTGCCCTGCAGCCGGAACGGCGGCTCGGTGCGGTAGCGGTCGTCCTGCGCGGCACTGGCGATGTACTGCTGGTTGACCCGGTAGACCACATCGCGAACGCGCAGCATGCGCTGCAGGGTGGCGACGATCTCGTTGATCTCCGCGCCGCTGTAGGCGTGGCTGAGCGCATTGGTGGAGACCTCCTTGCCCATCGCGCGGTCGACCAGCAGGTACAGGTCGGCCATGTCGCGGGTGGCCAGTGGAGCCAGCACCGCGTTGGACGTCAGGCTGTTCTCGATGTAGCTCAGGGTAAAGGCATCTTCCATGCCGCCCAGCACATCACCCAGGTTGTAGATGTCGGCACGGTTGGCGAGCATGTCCGGAATCTTGAACACCTCGCCGGATTCGGTGTACGGATTGCCGGCCATCACCACACAGAATTTCTTGCCGCGCATGTCATAGGTGCGGGTGCGCCCCCGCCACACGCCCTCGATGCGGCGGGTGCCGTCGCAGAGCGAGATGAACTTCTGCAGGAACTCGGGATGGGTGTGCTGGATGTCATCGACATACAGCATGGTGTTGTTGCCCATCTCCAGCGCCAGATTGAGCTTTTCCAGTTCCTGCCGCGAGGTGGCGTCCGGAGCCTGCGCCGGATCCAACGAACGCACCTCATGGCCCAGCGCCGGC
Organism: Pseudomonadota bacterium; assembly: GCA_023439425.1. GTDB lineage: Bacteria > Pseudomonadota > Gammaproteobacteria > Xanthomonadales > Xanthomonadaceae > Stenotrophomonas. The sequence continues at coordinate 6,940 of JAEXNZ010000208.1, read as the reverse complement.
CCGTTGATCTTCATGAAGACCAGGCCCAGCCGGTGCGCCACGTACTCCATCAGCGTGGTTTTGCCGTAGCCGGGCGGCGAGATCATCATCAGCAGGCCCATCAGGTCGCTGCGCTTGTTCTCGCCAACCGTGCCCATCTGCTTGGCGAGGTTGTCGCCGATCACGCCCAGATAGACATCGTTGATCAGCTTGTTGCGCACGAACGAGGACAGCGGGCGCGCCTTGAACTCGGACAGGCGCAAGGCATCGCGCTCGCGCACGATGATGCGCTGGCGCACGCCCTGGTAGGCGTGGAAGGCCGGCACGAACTGCTGCAGGTGGGTGCGCAGCCGTGCCAGGAAGTCATCCAGCGACAGGGAGAGGTGACCCTGCTGGATACGCGCGTGTTCGCCCAGCAGTCCCTGCACCTGCACCTGCAACGCCACCTCGCTGGGCCGCGTGCGCAGCGCGCGCGACACCAGCAGCAACGCGGCTGCCTCATCGGCGTAAGCGGTGTGTGCGGCATGGGCGGGAAGCTGGCACAGCGCACGCAGCCACTGACCGGCCAGCATCCAGCGCGCAGCGAGGCCGTCCTGCTCGCGCTGCAGGGCGCGGTCGAAGGCTTCGCGCTGGCCGGCGGACTGCAGGTGCTGGGTCAATGCGTCCAGCAGCGCCTGTGCATAACGACTTGTACTGAACACCGGTTCGCCGGCGCTGAGTTCTGCAGCCAGATAGGCGGCCGCCGCCTGCGCATCGGCCGGCAGGAACGGCAGCTGCCGCTCGTGCACGAAGGCATCCAATGCGGCGGTCATCTCGGCCAGCAGCGTCTGCTGGCCTTCGTTGGAACCGAACAAGCGCGCGATGGCATCGGCCCCGGCCTGGCGCGTGGACCACTGCGCCACGTCTTCGCGGCGCTGCTGCGCGGCCCAGAACAGCAGGGCCAGCGCACGTGCGCGCGGGGCGTGCTGCAACGTGCCTGCGGCCTGCTGCAGCGGCAGCAGCGCGTGCAGGATCAGGCTGGCATCGTGGTCATGGATGCCGCGCTCATAGCCTTCGCGATAACGCGGCGCGGCGAAGTCGCGGACTATCTTCTCCAGCGCGTCCGGTTCAGCGGCGGCATGCTGCAGGGCCGCCAGATCCAGGTCATCGCGACCTTCCATCGCGGCCAGCAGCAGGCTGCCGGCCAGGTACTCGGCGCGGTACAGCTGCGCGGACTCCGAATCCAGCCCCAACTGCCAATAGGCCTTCAGCTCGGCCAGTTCCGGGTCGTGCAGCGCCTCCAGGAAGTCGGTGCCGGTCAGGTGGATGGCCAGCTCGTCGCCGCGTGGCAGCAGGGTCAGGTCCAGCGCCTGGGTGTTGACGCTGAAGCGATGACGCGGGCCCAGCCGCACCACATTGCCGCCCGCTTCGAACAGATCACTGCGGTCACGCAGTGCACGCACGGCCTGGTCGCGCACGCCTTTCAGGCGCGCTTCGACGTCGTCGGCCTTGACGCTGTCGCGCAGCTCACGCAGACGCTCGGCCAGCTCGCGCAGCTTGAGCACCAGCGGGTCGCCGGCAAAGAAGGCATTCAGTTCGTCGGCGCTGGCAAAGCGCTCGGTGCGTTTGGTCAGACCATCAAGGATGCGGGTGGCGGCGTCGAGCACCGAGCGCGCCTTGCGCTGGCGCTCGTCCAGCAGCGCCTGCTTGTGCGTCTCGAAGGCTTCGATCAGCTCTTCGCGCTTGGCGAGGATGTCGCCAAGAAACTGCTCGTGCTCGCCGAACTGGCTTTCCAGCTCTTCCAACTGCACCAGCAGCCGCGACATCTGTTCGTCGGCGCGCTCCGGATCGGTGGCCATCCCCAGCGCACTGGTGATGGACTGGGAGAACAGCGCGAACTGCGCCGCGAACTGGGCCACCGCCTCGGCGGAACCGAGGGTGCGGCGACGCTGTTCGGCACGCACCCGGCTCTGGTTGAGCTTTGCGTACACGGCCGAAATGGCTTCCACCACCCGGGTCCGGGCGGTGGCATCGTCGACCTTCAGCCCGGCCATCAGCGCAGACAGCATGTCCAGGTCGGCGGCCATGCCACGCATGCCGGCCAGCTGCTCATCGAGCACGCGCGCGCTTTCGGCCGCCTGGGCAGCGGCGTCGAGCGCCTGCAGGCGCTCGCCCAGCGGAGCCAGCGCGCGCTCGTCGGCGAGGAACTGACCGGTGGCGGCGCCGATGCGGTCGTGCGCCTCCTGCAAGGCCGTGGTCATCGCATCGATCACGTCGGTGTCGATGTAGCGATAGTCGCGAATGGTCAGCAGATGGCCGCGCTGGGTGGAGATCGCGTTGAGCGCTTCCACGAACGCCTGCACGTCGGTCCAGTTCTCCGGCTGCAGCCGGCCCAGCAGGGCTTTCTGGCTGGACTGTGCCTGGGCCATGGCCTGCGCGGACTGCTGGCGGATGCTCTGGACCTTCTCGTACTCGTCCAGCACCGACTCGCCGGTGGCGCTGATCTCGCGCAGCAGGCCGGCCGCACCGTCACAGCTGGCATCATCGAGCCAGTGGTGGGCGTCGAACATGCGCCGGGTGTCCTGCACCAGCCGCTGGTAGCGCTGCACCGAAACGTCCTGGCCTTCAATGGCGCGGGCCAGGTCGAACAGATTGGAAATGCCGCGGACCAGCTCGGCATTGCCGATACGGCCCATGAACGTGTTGCCCGGCGGCCGGCTGGCGGCAAACTCGTCACTGCTGAACGGGGTCTGCCAGACCTGCATCGGATGGATGCGGGTCGGCTCGGTGCCTTCGGCGTGGAACAGCACCATGCGTCCGTCGTGCATGAAGGCGTAGCCGTGGCCGAACACCGGGTTCTGCAGCACGCGCTGGATGGTGTTGTAGACGAACAGCGCCGAACGCCCACCTTCGCGTTCGTAGAAGATGTACAGCACGTCCTCGCCATTGGGCGAGCGGATCGCGCGCTTGAACTGCATGCCCTGCATCGAGGCGTCGAAGGCTTTGTGCTCGCCGCTCTGCAGGTAATAGCCGCCCGGGAAAATGATGCCGTGGTCTTCCGGCAGCTGCACGCAGGCCTGGACGATGGCGTCATTGCGCACGATCGCACCGGTGAGCGTGTTGTAGATCAACCCGCGCCAGACGGTTTCGCGGTACGGCAGCACCTTGAGCAGCACCAGCGAGCCGACCCGCACGAAATCGAACTGGGCGTCGTCCAGCGACTGGGTGCTGTCGTCGACCGGCTCGCTGTAGATGCCCTGCCCGCTTTCGGTGTTGTTCTCGACCTTGATGGTGAGATCGCCGCCGGTGGTCTCGACAAACAGGGTGTCGAGGATGTTCAGGTGTGAATGACGTCCACTGACTGCCATGTCACGGGTGGCACGGGTCCACTCGAAATCAAACGGCGGCGGCAGCGCGATGTCACGCTCACCGCGTGCATCCAGATAGGTCAGCTCGCCCTCGCGCGACACCGCCCAGCGGAACACGCGCACGTCGCTGCTGCGCTCGCCGATCTGGAACGAGGCCAGCAGCTTGTCGCCCACCTTGATCAGCTGCAGCAGGCGCGCGTGCTTGTAGTAGGCGTACAGCTCGCCGAAGTCGTGCACGAAGCCGGCCTGGGCCAGGAAGCTGCCCTTGGCATCCACCGGCACCACGTCGTAGCCCTCGCCCGACTGCACCAGCCGGTACAGCCCGAACACGTCCTCGACCCGGGTCTGGGTCTTCAGGCCCAGATAGACGTTGTAGCCGAACAGCAGCAGGTCCGGCCCCACCTGCACAATGTCGCGACCGACGCAGTTGTTCTCGCTGCGAATGCGGAAGCGGCCGATGACCTCCAGCCGGCTGTCGCCGAACTCGGTCAGGCGCTGGCGGTTGAGCGCGTCTGCCAGCCCGCGCAGACGCGTGCCCTGCTCGCCAAGACGGCGGCGCAGCACTTCATAGGCACCGCCCTGGGCGACCGCCTGATCGACAGTAGAGGTGGCTTCCGCCGACGGGGCGTCGGGACGGGGGGCGGAATCAGACATCGGCTTCCTTCCGGGTCACGGAGCACCGGCCGGAGGAACCGGCCGGTGAACATGTAGAGCGGGGCTCTGCCTCGCTCAGCGGGGGTCGACCACGGTGGCCGACACGGTGTCGGTTACCGCCGTGTGCTCGTCGGCGATCTGACGCGGCGCGTCTTCGCGTGCGGTGACGCCCAGGTAACGCTGCATCAGGTCCTGCACGATCGGGCTCTTGCCGGCCAGCCCTTCAATCGACTTGCCCAGTGAGACCGCCTTGATCAGGTTCTCGAACATGCCGCCGTCGCCACCGACCAGGTCGATATCCGCATTGCGCAGCGCGCTGGCGATGACGCCGGCATTCTCGCGCGAGACCTCCTTGCCGGCTTCGATCGACGCGAGGGCCTGCTTGAGGCTGTTGTCCAGCATCATGCGGAACTCTTCGTGGCCACGGGCGCTGTCACTGAGCGAGGCGATGGCTTCGAACTTGCGGACCAGGCCTTCGGCTTCGGCCAGCAGCTTCTTCTGCACCACACCGGCTTCGGCACCGCCGACCGATTCGGTCGCGGTGGCACGGGCGCGGCCCATCTGTTCCTCACCCTGGGCCTGGGCGTGCAGGGTTTCGGCCAGCACGCGGGCGTCGTTGGTGCCCTGCTTGAGGGTGGCATCAGCCTTGGCTTCGATCACACGGGCTTCGGCAATACCGACCTTCTCGATGGCCAGTGCCGAGGCTTCACGCACCTGCGCTTCGGCCAGGCCCGGCGCGGCCTGTTCGGCACGCGTACCGTCGGCCAGCAGCCGCTTGGCTTCGGCCTGCTTGCCGGCGGCTTCGTGTTCGGCCTGGGCAAGCGTGGTGATCTCGGCCGCGCGGTGCTTGGCCGCGGTTTCCGCCGCCTGCGCTTCCTTGACCTGGCGCACCAGCAGTTCCTGTGCCTTGGCTTCGGCTTCCAGGATCAGCACCTGCTTCTGGCGGTCGGCCTCGGAAACTTCACGCACTTCCTTGATGCGTTCCTCTTCCTGGGCCACGGTCTTGTCGATGGCGATACGTTCGCGGGTGATGTTGGCCACATCCATCTTGCCGGACTCGACCACCTTGTCGCGCTCCACGCCCTGCAGCTGCACTTCGCGTTCGGTGGTGACCTGCTCCAGCTGGCGTGCGCGTTCGACGCGCTCGGCTTCGATGGCGACAGCGCGCTGACGGTTCTGCTCGGCGACTTCGACTTCGCGCAGGCGGTTCTGCTCGCGGATGTCGATCAGTTCCTGGGCCTCGATGCGGGCATGCTCGGCCAGCTGGCGCTGCTCTTCCTGCACCTTGGCGGTTTCAGCCTGCTCGCGGGCCTGGATGGTTTCGATCTCGCGCTTCTGCCGGGCCTCGGCCTCGGCCTGCTGGCGTTCCAGCGCCAACAGCGCTTCACGTGCTTCGACGTTTTTCTTGGTGATGGCCAGCTTTTCGTTCTGTTCCAGCTCGTTGGTGACCACGTTCTGCGTAGCGGTCAGCTCGGTGATCTTGAGGATGCCCTGGGCATCGAGAATGTTGTTCTGGTCCAGCAGCGACTTGGGCGTCTGCTCCAGGTAGTCGATGGCGACGTCTTCAAGCGCGTAGCCGTTGAGGTCGTTGCCGATCACGGCGATGATCTCGTCGCGGAATTCCTGACGCTTCTCGAACAGTTCGGTGAACTCGAACTTCTTGCCAACGGTCTTCAGCGCTTCGGAGAACTTGGCGTTGAACAGATCGTCCACTGCGTGCTTGTCCGAGGCGCGGTCAGCACCAATCGCCTTGGCCACGCGCAGCACATCGGCCTGGGTTTCATTGACGCGCAGGTAGAAGGCCACGGCGATATCAGCGCGCATGTTGTCGCGGCAGATCAGGCCTTCCTTGCCACGACGGTCGACCTGCAGGGTGATCAGGCTGATCCGCATCAGCTCGGCGCGGTACAGCACCGGGATGATCAGCGCACCGGTGAAGTGCACCTTGGGCTGGGAGCTCATGTCGTTGACGATCAGCGCGACGCCCTGGTCCACCTTGCGGTAGAACGCCTTGAACAGGCCGGCAAGGCCGAGCAGCAGGACTATCAGTACGCCCACGCCGATCAGGAACGGGGCCATGGCAGCAACACTCATCGATGGATCTCCTTATCGCCCGCAATCAGGCTGTCTTGGAACGAAAGCGCGGGGTGGCTGTCTTCGGCAGCGACCCGGTAATGGTTGTGTTCGGCAACGTAATCGATCAACACCACGCGTGACCCGCGCGGCAGGGTCTGGCCCTCGGGCAGGCGGACCTGCAGGATCAGCCCGGCCCCGCCATCGTCAACGGTGGCGTAGCCGGTGCTGGCGGTGACCTGCGGTGAGGCGATCACGCCGATGCGGCCCAGCAATGACGTTTGTGGCACGGCGCGCAGGCGCAGCAGCAGGCGACGCACAGGACGCAGAATGAGGGCGGTGAGCGGAACAGCCGGCACCAGGGCCAGCAGCGCCACCGCGCTGCCGGCCGCCCAGCGCAACGGCACCGGCAGCGGCTGCAGTAGGGACAGATGGGTGAGATAGGTACCGGTCCAGCCGAAGAAGGCCAGCAGTGCGATGACCAGCATGACCGGTGCGCCACCCAGGCCGAGCCGCGAGAACATGCCGGAGATGCCGTGCAGGCCCTCCTCGCCACCGCCCAGATCGATGCCGTCGGTGGCAAAACCGTCGTCGACCACGCCACAGGCGGCCAGCAGCCAATAGACCATGGCAAATGCCAACACGATGCTGTACGGCAGCGTGGGGAATGTCAGCGCGACATTGAGAAATTCCGCCATTTCACGACTTCCTTGCATCGATGCCGCGGTTTCCCCCTGCGGCGTCCCTGGGAACGCGCTCCGGCGTTCCCTTGTTCCGTTGATGCTACGTGAAATTGGCGGTGGCGCACATAGGGGGTTTCTGACCCTGTGTGTGAATGCGACTGGTGTCTCACGACCAACGGTCGTGAGCTACCCGCCGATCAGGCC
>JAEXNZ010000187.1 GCA_023439425.1 Pseudomonadota bacterium | reverse complement strand
GTGTACGCCGACCCGGCCAGGTCACTCTGCTGCCGCTGCGCGGTCAGTGTGCCGGCCAGGAAGAACGGCGCGTAGATATCCGCCATCGCGACGGGCGCCTTCAACACTACGTGCACGATCTGGTTCGGTGGCGGTGGTGGCACGTGGATGCAGGCCCCGTAGTACGGAACAAACAGGAACTCGGTGAGCCGGCCGTCCTGCGTGTTGGCCAGCGGCACCACGTATCCGGGCAGGCGGATGGGGTGACCCAGCACCGTTGCCACGGTGTTGTAGGTGCCGAACTGCGCCATGGCCTGTTCGCCGTCATGCGAGACCTCGGGGCCATCACCCCGCTGCATTGCCTCCAGCTCCGCCTTCGGCATCATCTCAAGCCAGTCCAGCTCACGCTCCGCCTCGGTGCCACCCGACTGGGCGACGCCGGGCGTCGCCGCCTGCGCGGTCGCCGCTCCGCCGGTCTGCGCCGGGTGCTTGCCCTGGCAGGCAGTCAACGCCAGCATTGCCACGCATGTAAACAGCAATCGCATGTTCAAGCTCCTGGAGCCAGGCCATCGGCCAGGGTTCGTCGATAGGCCAGCCACGCTGGCACCAGCCCGGCCACCGCACTGATGACCAGAATCGCGCCGACCCACAGCAGCTCGCGGCTATCCGGCCAGATATGCGTGATCGAAAGTCCGAAGTTCGCCAAGGCCCAGCTGCGACCGAGCAGGCTGGCCAGCACCAGCGCGCCCAGGCCCAACGCGCATGCCATGGCACTGGTGGCCACCGCCTCGACCACCAGCAGGCCGGCGATGTAGCGCGGATGCGCGCCGGTGGCCCGCAGCACCGCCATCTCACGACGGCGCTCCTGCAGGGTGGACACCAGCAGCGCCACCAGCGACACCATGCCCAGAAGTACCACCATGCCACTGATCAGCTGCAGAGCCTTTTCCGCCGTGCCCAGCGACTGCCACAACTGCTGCAGGGTGACTCCCGGCAGGATGGCCATCATCGCTTCGTCCGGGTACTCATTGATGCGCCGCTGCACCGAGAAGGTGGCGATGCGTGAGTCCAATCCCAGCATGAAGGCGGTGATGCTGGTCGGAGTGAGGTCCAGATGACGTGCATCCTCCGCACTGACATGCTGCCCCGGCAGCTGCACGCCCGTACGCCAATCCACGTGGATGGCCTCGATTGCCGCCAACGACACCAGCACCGAGGAGTCGACCGGTGTGCCGGTGCGCTGCAGGATGCCGCGGATCCGGAACGGCTTGTCGCTGTGCTTGGCCAAGGTCACCGCACCCGTACCGTGCGCCAGAACGATCGGATCACCCGGCTTCAGCTTCAACGCCTGCGCCACCTCGGCTCCGACCACCGCGTCGTACAGATCGTCGAATGGCTGGCCCTGGGCGAACGCCAGCGCATGCCCGGCACCGTAACGATAATGCGCGAAGTAGTCCGGCGTGGTACCCACCACCCGGTAGCCGCGATAGGAATCCCCCAGTGACAGCGGCACCGCCCACTTCACATGTGGCAATGCGGTCAGCTCTTCATAGGTCTGCCACGACACGTTGTTGGTCGGGTCGCCGATGTGGAACACCGAGTACAGCAGCAGATTCACTGGCCCCGAGCGTGCGCCGACAATCAGATCAGTTCCGGACACGGTACTGGCAAAGCCCTCGTGCGCATGCGTGCGCACCCGCTCCACCCCCAGCAGCAGCACCACGCTGAGCATGATCACCAGCACGGTCAGGCTCACGCTCAATGCGCGGCTGCGCAGACTGGCCCAGGCCAACTTAAACATGGGCAGCCTCCACACGGTTCACCTGCTCCAGCACGATCACCCGGTCAAACAGAGGGTCCAGCGTATCGTCATGACTGACCACCACGGCTGTGGTGCCGGCCGCACGGCACTGCTCGAACATCAACTGCAGAAACGCGGTTGCAGCACTGCGATCCAACGCTGACGTCGGCTCGTCCGCCAACAGCAGTTCCGGGCGGCCGATCAAAGCGCGCGCGGCAGCCACCCGCTGCTGCTGGCCCACGCTCAATGTGCCCGCGCGTCGATGGATCAGGGCCGGATCCAGTTGCAGCGCCGCCATCAGCCGGCGTACTTCAGGCGCGGTCGCACCGCCGACCCGCGCACTGCGGGCACGCGAGAAGCGCAGCCCCAGTGCAATGTTGTCGAACACATCCAGGAACGGCAGCAGATTGAACTGCTGGAAAATCACGCCCAGATGCTCTGCACGGAAGCGATCACGGGCCGCTCCGCCCATCGCATCCAGGCGCTGACCGGCCACCTCGACGCGACCGCTGTCGACGCGCAGCACACCCGACAACAGGCCCAACAGCGTGCTTTTGCCCGACCCACTGGCCCCGCGCAGCAACACCGTGCTGCCTGCGGCAACCGTCAGCTCCGGGAGATCCAGCACAGGTTTGCCGCGATAGCTGAAGAACACGTCATGCAGTCGGATGACAGGGTCCGCGGTCACCGTGCCAGCTCCACGCGTTGCTGGCTGGCGGTCAGCTCGCTGCGCGTCTGCCCGTTCGGGCCAAGCGCGTTCACCACCACCTGGTGTAATCCAGAAAACTGCGTGGGCAAGGTGATGTCGACCCAGCGCAATGCCGCAGGCTGGCTGCAGCGCAGCCGCACCGAAGCGGTGAAGCCGGCATGGTGGTGCTCACCGGCCGCCGAGGCCGGCACGGCAGCGCTGAAGCCTTCAGCGGCACCCTGCGCATTCTCACGACGGCAGCCGGCAGCGGCCGGCGTTGCGACCCAGGTGCCGCCCTTCAGGATGCCCAGCGCATTGGCCAGCGCCGCGCGCTCAGACTCGCTCGCGGGCGGTCGTTCGAAATCCAGGATGCCCATGCCCGGCGCGGTGAGCGCCAGTTCCAGAACCGGCCCATCCACGGCCAGATCCACATTGGCCTGGCCATGCACATGGGCATCGTGGTGGCGATGGTCATGCGCCATGGCGGCCGGCGCGACAAGCATCAAGGACAGCAACACTGCGTTTTTCATGGGGGATTACTCAATACTGATACACTATAACATTATGGAACAGAACTCCCCCGCCACGGCAAGGACGGTGCCCCGCACCCGCTGCCCTCGCAGCTGGCATTCACGTTTGGACCTGCTCGGGGCCGGGGTTTCCCTCGCCTGCACCCTGCATTGCATCGCCCTGCCCCTGCTGCTGGCCTTCGTCCCTGCGGCGATGATGGCGCTGCGCTCGTTTCAACACCCTGCCCATGGCCTGATGACGGTGCTGCTGACGCTGTCGCGCTGGGAATGGGCGTTCGCCCTGCTGGCCTCCGCGCTGGCCGTGCTCAGCACCGTGACCGGATGGATACAACATCGTCACCGGGTACCCGCCGCGCTCGCGGCCGTTGGCGCGGTGCTGCTGATTTCAGCGGCGCTGTACCTGCCGTTGAAGGAGTCCACTGTCGGGCACAGCGCTGCCACCCTCATCGGCGGCAGCCTGCTGGCCGCCGCTCACCTGCGCAACCGCCACGCCTTGCGCAACGCACGCCGCGTGGCGGTGATCGCCGGGGTCAGTCCTTGACCACCGGCAGCACGATCGCACTGGGCGTATCCGCACCGAAGTAGACCCGTTGGGTCGCCTTCACATAGTCGCCGGCCTTGGCATCGAAGATGTTCGGCACATAGTGCTGCGGGTTGCGGTCGTACAACGGGAACAGCGTTGACTGCACCTGCACCATGATCCGATGGCCGGCCTTGAAGGTGTGGTTCACGTTCGGCAGGCCGAAGCGGTAACGCTCCACCTTGTCCGGCTGCAGCGGCTGTGGCTGGGCCAGGCTGTGCACGTACCGGCCACGGAAGATCTCGATACCCACCGGCAGCTCGTAGCCAGCCATGTCCGGTGTATAGGTATCGCCATCGGGGTAGACATCCACCAGCTTCACCACCCAGTCGCTGTCGGTGCCGCTGGTGGCCGCGAACAGGTCTACCTGCGGCGCGCCCATGATGTGCACGTCCTTGTCCAGCGGCGGGGTCTGGTAGACCAGCACGTCGGTGCGGTCACTCACGAAACGCTGGTCGTGCACCAGCCACGGCTTCCACACGTCCGCATCGTTGGCGTGGATGGGGCGCGGCACGAACGGCACCGGTTTCGCCGGATCGGAGATGTAGCTGTCATTGCCCTCTGCGGACGGCGCGGTGAAGCCCAGTGAGAACTTCTGCCCCAGATAGAGCGGCGTCGGTGCGCCCATCGGCCAGCGCGGCGAGGCATCCCACTGGTTGGTACCGGTACGGTAGGTCAGCGCCTGCGGAATATGCGGGTCGGGCGCGCCCTTCAGGTAATGGTCCAGGAACGGCTTCATATAGCGGGTTCGGAACTCCAGCGCGGTGTCGCCCGGGTACTTCAGCGCACCCAGGCTGTCGCCCTGATAGTTCACCTGCGAATGACGCCACGGCCCGATCACCAGATGCAGCTTGTCCTTGGCGCCCGGCTTGTCCTTGAGCGCCTCGTACACCGCCGGCGCGCCGTAGCTGTCTTCCTGGTCCCACTGCCCCACCACCAGCATGGTGGGCACCTTCAGCGGTCGCGCCGCCATCCATTTGTCCACCGCCTGATCGGACCAGAACGCGGTGTAGGCCGGGTTCTGCGACAGCTTCTGGTAGAACGGGAAACCGTCCACGCCATAGGCCCGCGCGTAATCGCCGGTGGAACCCGCGCGCAGGAACTTCAGGTAGTCATCGCCGGGGCCCGACGGCACCGGGCCGTTGTCGTTGGCGTTGGTCATCTGCCCGGTGAAGTAGCCCAGGCCGATCTGCCGGAACGCGCCATTGTGGAACCAGTCGTCCCCGCGCCAACCGTCCACCATCGGACTCTGCGGCACCGACGCCTTCAGCGCCGGATGCGGGTCGATGGTGGCCACCAGGGCGGTGAAGCCCACATAGCTGGAGCCGGTGATGCCCACCTTGCCGTTGCTTTCCGGCACGTTCTTCACCAGCCAGTCGATGGTGTCGTACGCATCGGTGGCATGGTCGATGCCGGTGTCGTTGAGTGGGCCACTGATCGGACGGTTGGCAATGTAGACGCCTTCACTGCCGTTGCGGCCACGCACGTCCTGATAGACGCGGATATAGCCGTCGTTGACGAACTCGGAATCCATCAGCGGCAGAATGTCGTCGATGTGCTGGCTGGGCAGGCGCGAGGTGGCCTTGGCCGCGTTGTACGGCGTGCGGCTGAGCAGGATCGGCCCGTCATGGGTGCCCTTCTTGAACACGATCACGGTGTACAGCTTCACCCCGTCGCGCATCGGCACCATTTCCACCCGGCGCACGTAGTCGGCCTGCGGGCGGACCGTCTGGTAGCCGGGGTTCATGTCCGGGGTCATCGGCGTGACGGGTGCGGTCTGTGCCCAGGC
>JAEXNZ010000182.1 GCA_023439425.1 Pseudomonadota bacterium | reverse complement strand
CTACCAGCCACCGCGCTGGCTGCGCAATCCCCACCTGCAGTCGATGCTCAGCTCCAGCCGCATGCGCCTCCAGCGTGGCCTGCTGCTGCTGGCCGCCACCGGTGCGGTCAGCGAGGAGCTGATCCTGGATGGCGGCGATGGCGTTCGCCTGCAGGGCTGGCACAGCCATGTCGAAGGCCGGGAGCCAAAGGGCATCGCGCTGCTGCTGCATGGCTGGGAAGGCAGTGCCGAATCCAGCTACATGCGGATGGCGGCCGCGCGCATGCTGGAACAGGGCTTCGACGTGGTGCGACTGAACTTCCGCGACCACGGCAACACCCATCACCTCAACCCCGGCATCTTCCACTCCAACCTGATCGACGAAGTGGTGCACGCCGCGGGTGACGTCGTCCAGCGCTGGCCGCAGCTGCCGCTGGTGGCCGCCGGCTACTCGCTGGGCGGCAACTTCGTGCTGCGCCTGGCCCTGCGTGCACCGGCCGCCGGCGTGCCGCTGCAGCGCGTGGCCTCGGTGTGCCCGGTGCTGGACCCGGCCATCACCATGGAGAGCATCGAGAACGGGCCGGCAATGTACGACTGGTACTTCCGCCGCAAGTGGGCCGGCTCGCTGCGCCGCAAGCGCGACCTGTTCCCCGAGCTGAGCGACTGGGACGACCGCGTGCTGAAGCTGGACATCCGCGCGCTGACGGCCTGGCTGGTCGAGCACCACACCAACTACGGATCGCTGCAGGCCTACTTCGATGGCTATTCCATTGCCGGCGACCGCCTGGCTGCGTTGAGCGTGCCGGCCGACATCCTGATGGCCGAGGACGACCCGGTCATTCCCTATGCCACCTTCAACGGCTGGTGCCTGCCGGCCAGCGCGAAGCTGGACATCGCCCCGTGGGGTGGCCACTGCGGGTTCCTGGAGAACTGGCGCGGCGACGGCTTCTCCGAACGCTGGGTGGCCGGGCGGCTGGGTCGCGAAGCCCTGCGCTGAAGCGGGTAGGGCCGGCCGGCAGGGTGCCTTACAATCGGGGTTTGAGCCCAAGCCGGACTGTCATGCAAGACCAGATTGTTGATGCCCTGCGCCGCAATGCGGCCGAAGAAGCCGTGCAGCTGGCGCGGGAATGGACCCAGACCGAACCGGCGCAGCCGCAGGCGCACCGTTGGCTGGCCCTGGCCCTGCAGCAGCAGGCCCAGTACGACGCGGCGCTGGAAAGCCTGCAGCAGGCATTGGGCCTGGACCCGGACAACGCCGAACTGCATCTGCAGCACGCCGGGCTGCTGCTGGCCCTGCGCCAGTTCGATGCCGCCGGCAGCGCGCTGGATCGCACCGCCACCCTCAACCCGAACGAGCACTCGGCGTATGTGATGCAGGCGCACCTCGCGCTGGCCCGCAACGACGTGGAAGAGGCCGAGCGGATCACCCGCCTGGCCGCCCGTGTCGACGAAGAACATCCTGAAGTGGTGGCGCTGCTCGGCATGATCGCGCTGCGCCGCAACGACCACGACCGTGCCCTGGCGCTGCTGTCGGCCGCCAGCCAGATGCTGCCCAACGATGCGCGCGTGCTGTACGCGCTGGGCTTCGCGCACATGGGCAAGGGCACCCTGGCCTTCGCCGAGCAGGCGTTCCGCCGCGTGCTCGAGCAGAACCCCAGCATCACCTCGCTGCATGGCCTGCTGGTGCAGCTGGCGTTGCGCCAGGGCAACGTGGAAAGTGCCGCGCAGACCATGGGCCAGCTGCTCGCGCGCCCGGACAGCGACTCGCCCGGCCTGCGCCGTCTGGCCGGTGAACTCGCCCTGCAGGCCGGCCAGCCGCTGCAGGCGCTGGAACATCTGCTGCCGGTGCTGGAGCAGTGGCCGGGTGACCGCCAGACCCTGCAGCTGCTGCTGGTGGCCTGGCAGCGCCTCGGCCGCGAAGCGCAGGCACGCGAAGTGCTGGATGCCGCGGTGGACACCCACCCGCAGGAGCACAACCTGTGGCTGGCGCGCCTGTCGGTCGAGCCCGTCGGCAGTGAAGACGCGACTGCGGTGGTGGAGCGCTGGCTGACCGCCATGCCGGAGCACCTGCCGGCGCTGGAAACCCGCATGCGCCTGCATGACATGCAGAACGACGCCGAAGGCGCGGAAGCCGTGGCACGTCGCATCGTGGCGCTCGAACCGGGCCGCGTCACCGGCGAAACCCGTCTGGTGGAAGCCCTGCTGGCACGCGATGCCGATGCGGCCATCGCCCATGTGCAGGCGCTGATGGCGTCGGCTCCGGACGCGGCCAGGAACGACCTGCGCGCGTGGCTGGGGGCGGTGCAGGACCGCGCCGGCCGCCCGGCTGACGCGCTGGCCACCTGGGCCAGCCTGCATGCCGACGAAGCCGCGCGCCGCCTGCCGCTGCCGCCGCAGGCCAAGGCTCCGTTGAGCTGGCCGGACAAGGGTGAGATTGCCAGCGACGCCGCCGCACGCCCGATGTTCGTCTGGGGTGCCCCGGGTTCCGGCGTGGAGCGCGTGGTCGCCGCCATCGCCGCTGCCAGCCCGGTGCTGCGTGGCGACCGCTTCGGTCCCACCCCGCCGAATGACGCCTTCCAGAGCTACCACACCCTGCAGGACCTCTCGACCGGCAAGCTGGATCCCGTGCAGCTGGTGACCCGCTGGCGCGAGGCGCTGGCTGAGCGTGGCCTGGCCGATGCCAACGTGATCGACTGGCTGCTGTGGTGGGACAACGCCCTGCTGTGGTCGCTGCGCCCGCAGTTGCCGGAAGGTCGCCTGCTGGTGGTGCTGCGTGATCCGCGCGACATGCTGCTGCAGTGGCTGGCGCACGGCGCACCCGCTCCGTTCGCGGTCAACTCGGTGAGCGAGGCAGCCGAATGGCTGGCACGCGCGCTGACCCAGGTCGCCACCCTGCACGAACAGGACCTGTACCCGCACGCGCTGGTGCGCATCGACAACATCGGCAACGACCCGGCGGCCATGGCTGAGTACCTGGGCGGGCTGTTCGGCGTGGTCATGCCGCCCGCGCAGACCCTGGGTCCGGCGCGCCTGCCGGCCGGTCACTGGCGGACCTACCAGAACGAGCTGTCGGCCGCGTTCGCGCAGCTGACGCCGGTCGCGGTCCGTCTCGGTTATCCGGAAGCGTTAGGAGCTCCCATGAAGTTGAGCAGCACCAGCCTGGTCAATGGCCAGCCGATTCCCGCCACCTTTGCCGCCGGCGATGCCAACGGCTTCGCCGGCAACCGCAACCCGCAGCTGGCCTGGAGCGAGGTGCCCGAGGGCACCCGTTCGTTCGCGCTGCTGTGCATCGACCCCGACGTGCCGACCGTGCCGGAAACGGTCGGTCGCCACGACCGCACGGTGCCGGCCGACCAGCCACGCGCACCGTTCACTCACTGGGCCATGGCCGATATTCCGGCCGACGTGCGTGAGCTGGCCGAGGGCAGCTGCAGCGAAGGCTTCACCGTGAAGGGCAAGCCGCAGCCGGCCGGTCCGGCCGGCGCGCGCCAGGGCTTGAACGACTTCACCGGCTGGTTTGCCGGCAATGCCGACATGGAAGGGCAGTACCTGGGCTATGACGGCCCGTACCCGCCGTTCAACGACGAGCTCGTGCACCGGTACTTCTTCCGCGTGTTCGCGCTGGATGTGTCCGCGCTTGAGCTGCCGACGCCGTTTACGGCGGCCGATGTGCAGCGGGCGATGCAGGGGCATGTGCTGGCCGAGGCCAGTCTGCATGGGACGTATACGTTGAATCCGGCGCTGATGTAATCCCGCAATGTACCGACCAACGGTGGGTACCTACCGAACGCCGGATACCCCGGTAG
>JAEXNZ010000113.1 GCA_023439425.1 Pseudomonadota bacterium | reverse complement strand
CTACCGGTCCGGTAGGTAACGACCGTTGTTCGTTACCGATCTCCGCCTCGATCCACACAGCCCCAGTTGAGGATGCGCGTGCCAGGCTTAAGCACCTGGCGGAAGAACGCCACCTTGGAATGCTTCGGATTCACCACCACCGGATCCTTCGCCGCCATCAGCAGCGGCAGGTCGGCGGTGCTGTCCGAGTAAGCCACGTCGATGTCGCCATAGCCGCGCTCGCGCAGCATGCGCATCTTCTCTTCGTTGTGGCAGTGCCGGGTCGCCCCGACCGCACCCAGGCGCGGCCCCACTTCGCTGCCGATCACCGGCACACCCTGGTGGGCGACGAAGGCGAGGATGGCGCGGGCCAGCTCCGGCGGCGCGCCGGTGGCCACGACCACGCGGTCGCCCTTGGAACGGTGCTCGGCGAACACCGCCAGCGCCTGCGGCAGCAGCTTGGCGCGCAGCTGCGCCTCGTGCTTGATCACGTAGGCGTCAATGACCCGGTTGAACTCGCGGGCGCGGTGCAGCCCGAAGGTGGCAATCCACACGTAGACCGAGATGCCGGTACGCCGGGTCGGCAGCATCGCCACCAGCGGCCCCGCGATGGGGGTGACCAGCAGCGCGGCCAGCAGCCGCAGCGGATTGCGCTTGATCAGCGAGGCGAACAGATGGCTGCCGGAATCGCCGTCGTACAGGGTGTGATCGAAGTCGAAGACGACCAGCGGGGCATCGTCGTGCGGTGTCGGATAGGTCACAGTCATGCGTTGAAGAATAGCTGACGCAGGCCTTCGCCGGGCTCCTCCACCCGCATGAAGGCCTCGCCGACCAGGAACGCGTGGACGCCGGCGTTACGCATCAGGGCCACGTCATCAGGCCCCAGAATGCCGCTTTCGGTCACCAGCAGACGGTCGCGCGGCACCGCCTGACGCATCTCCAGCGTGGTCTGCAGCGAGACTTCGAAGGTGCGCAGGTTGCGGTTGTTGATGCCGACCAGCGGCACCGGCACCTGCAGGGCACGCTCCAGCTCGTCGATATCGTGCACTTCCACCAGCACGTCCATGCCCAGCTGCATGGCCAGGTCGGACAGTTCGGCCAGCTGGCGATCATCCAGCGCGGCCACGATCAGCAGGATGCAGTCCGCGCCCAGCACGCGCGCCTCGTAGACCTGATACGGGTCGATCACGAAGTCCTTGCGCAGCACCGGCAGCGTGCAGGCGTCGCGCGCCTGCTGCAGGTAGGCGTCGGCCCCCTGGAAAAAGTCCACGTCGGTCAGCACCGACAGGCAGCTGGCCCCGCCGAACTCATAGCTGACCGCGATGTCGGCCGGATGGAAGTCCGGACGGATCACCCCCTTGGACGGGCTGGCCTTCTTCACCTCGGCAATCACCGCCGGGTCGCCGTTGGCGATCGCCGCCTGCAGCGCGCGGGCAAAGCCACGCACCGGCGGGGCGCTGGCCACCTGGGCCTGCAGCGTCTCCAGCGGCACCTGCGCCCGGCGCGCGGCTACTTCTTCGGCCTTGCGGGCCAGGATGGTGTCGAGGATGTCGCTCATGGGGAATTCGGGTCCTTCGGGCCAGCCATGCAGTCAAGCAGGCGATTATCGGCCAGCAGCGGGTGGGGCGTGAAGGCGGGCTCAGGCCGCGTCGTTCAGGCGGCGGGTAGCGGCAACGTAGTCCTGCATGCGCTGACGGGCGCTGCCGTCGGCAATGGCCGCGCGTGCGCGCGCCAGCCCATCGGCGATGCTCTCAGCCACGCCGGCCACGTACAGCGCGGCACCGGCATTGAGCGCCACGATGTCCAGAGCCGGACCGGGTTCGTTGTCCAGCACGCCACGCAGCATGGCAATGGACTCTTCCGGCCCGCTCACCTTCAGGTTGCGGCTGGCGGACATGGCGATGCCGAAGTCTTCCGGGTGGATCTCGTACTCGCGCACCTTGCCATCGCGCAGTTCGCCGACCAACGTGCCCGCGCCCAGCGAGATCTCGTCCATGTTGTCGCGCCCCCAGACCACCAGCGCGCGCTCGGCTCCCAGCTCGCGCAGCACGCGCGCCTGGATGCCCACCAGATCCGGATGAAACACGCCCATCAGCACATTGGTCGCCCCGACCGGATTGGTCAGCGGGCCCAGAATGTTGAAGATGGTGCGCACGCCCATTTCGCGGCGCACGGGTGCCACCACCTTCATCGCCGGGTGGTGCATCGGCGCGAACATGAAGCCGATGCCGGTTTCCTCGATCGCACGTGCGACCTGCTCCGGGCGCAGCTCGATGACCGCGCCCAGCGCTTCCACCGCATCGGCGCTGCCGGATTTGGACGACACGCTGCGGTTGCCATGCTTGGCGACCTTGGCTCCGGCGGCGGCGACCACAAACATCGCGCAGGTGGAGATGTTGAAGGTATGCGAGCCATCACCGCCGGTACCGACGATGTCCACCAGATGGGTCTTGTCCTGCACCGGCACCGCCAGCGCCAGCTCGCGCATTACCGTAGCCGCACCGGCAATTTCACCCACGGTTTCCTTCTTCACCCGAAGGCCGGTCAGGATCGCGGCGGTCATCACCGGTGACACTTCACCGCGCATCACCTGACGCATCAGGTCGATCATCTCGTCAAAGAAGATCTCGCGATGCTCGATCGTGCGCTGCAGGGCTTCCTGGGGGGAGAAGGTCATGCGGGTGTCCTTTGTGATGCGGGCAGCGCGGCTCAGCGCTGCAGGAAGTTTTTCAGCAGGGCGTGGCCGTGCTCGGTGAGGATCGATTCGGGATGGAACTGCACGCCCTCGACCGGATGTTCGCGGTGCCGCAGGCCCATGATTTCCTCGATGGAACCGTCGTCGTTCTCGGTCCAGGCGGTCACCTCCAGGCACGCCGGCAGCGTGGTCTTGTCGACCACCAGCGAGTGGTAGCGGGTGGCCTGGTAGCGATCCGGCAGGCCGGCGAACACGCCCTTGCCTTCATGCCGGATGGGTGAGGTCTTGCCGTGCATGATGTTGCCGGCACGGATCACGTCACCGCCATATACCTGGCCGATGCTCTGGTGGCCCAGGCACACGCCGAGGATCGGCGTGGTCGGGCCGAGCCGCTGGATCAGCTCCAGCGACACGCCTGCTTCATTGGGCGTGCACGGACCGGGCGAGATCACGATGCGCTCGGGGCGCTGCGCCGCGATCTCGTCCACGCTCATTGCATCGTTGCGCACCACCTTGACCTCGGCCCCCAGCGTCTGCAGGTACTGCACAAGGTTGTAGGGGAAGCTGTCGTAGTTGTCGACCATCCACAACATGGAAAAATCCCTGGAATTCTGTGGGTAGTGCCGACCGCTGGCCGGCAACAGGAAAACCTCAAAGGCCCTTGGCAGCCTGCGCAACGGCACGGAACAGCGCACGGCCCTTGTTCATGGTCTCGTCCCATTCCTTGCCCGGGTCCGAGTCATAGACGATGCCGGCACCGGCCTGCACGTGCAGGCGGCCGTCCTTGATCACCGCCGTGCGGATGGCAATGGCGGTATCTGCGTCGCCGTGCCAGCCGATGTAACCGATGCTGCCGGCGTAGACATTGCGCTTGATCGGCTCCAGCTCGCGGATCACTTCCAGCGCGCGGATCTTCGGCGCGCCACTGACCGTGCCGGCCGGGAAGGTGGCGCGCAGCACGTCGGCGTAGCTCAGGCCCGGCTGAAGCCGGCCGGTGACTTCGCTGACGATGTGCATGACGTGGCTGTAGCGTTCGATCACGAACCGCTCGCCCACTTCCACCGTGCCGGCCTGCGAGACGCGGCCGGCATCATTGCGGCCGAGGTCGATCAGCATCAGGTGCTCGGCGCGCTCCTTGGGGTCGGCCAGCAGCTCGGCTTCCAGCGCGTTGTCTTCTTCCACCGTGGCCCCGCGCGGGCGGGTGCCGGCGATGGGACGCACGGTGACTTCGCCGTCCTGCAGGCGCACCAGGATTTCCGGTGACGAGCCCACCACCTGCACGTCGCCGGTGTCGAGGAAATACATGTACGGCGACGGGTTGAGCGCGCGGAGGGCTCGATATACGTCGACCGGGCGCGCCTTGAACGGCACGCTCAGGCGCTGGCTGAGCACCACCTGGAAGATGTCACCGGAGCGGATGTATTCCTTGGACTTGTCCACCGCCGCGATAAAACCTTCGCGGGTGAAGCCGGAAACGAAGTCGTTCTCGTCCAGAACATCGCGGGTGATCGGGGCCGGGTAGCCCGCGCCCGGGGCGCGCAGCTTGGCCACCAGGGCGTCCAGGCGGCCCTGTGCCTCGTCAAAGGCACCGGGCTGGCGCGGGTCGGCATGCACGATCAGGTACAGGCGGCCTTTGAGGTTGTCGAACACCGCCAGGTCTTCCGAGTGCAGCAGCAGGATGTCCGGGGTGCCCAACTCATCGCGGCCACGCGGCGGAGCCAGGCGCGGTTCGATATAGCCGATGCATTCAAAGCCGAACCAGCCCACCAACCCACCGGTGAAGCCCGGCAGACCGGCCAGCTTGGGCACCGAATGGGCGCTGCGCAGCGCCTCCACTTCGGCGAAGGGGTCGGCCACCTCGCGGGTTTCCACCACCTGGCCGTCTTCGCGCACGGTCAGCGTATGGCCATGGAAGGCATACACGCGGCGCGCCGGCAGGCCGATGATCGAGTAGCGCCCAAAGCGCTCGCCGCCTTCGACGGATTCAAACAGATAGGTATGCGGGCCGTCAGCGAGCTTCAGGTACACCGAGAGCGGCGTGTCCAGGTCGGACAGCACTTCACGGACAACGGGGATGCGGGTGTGGCCTTCAGCGGCCTGCTGCTGGAACTGCTCGAGCGTGATCAAGACGACTTTCCTTCCGGGAAACGGTGGTGGCGGGACGGACGACGGCAACAGGCCACCATCGCCAACCACGGCGAGCGGAAGAAAGGGTATGCGGGGTCGTCAGAATGGACACCCGGGGACTGTACCCCATGGCCGGGGCCAGGGGAACCCGCCTGAGCACGGTGGCCCAGGCGGGAGACGGGCCCGACCGGGCCTCAGCCCATGCGACGGGCGGCGGCCTGCTGCTCCTGGTCGCGCTGGCCGGCGTCGAGGTCCTGCGATTGCTGCTTGTCGGGAGTGGCCTGGGCCAGCTGCTGTCGGTTTACGTCGGCGACCTGCTCGGTGCTGACGCTGAGCGGTTGCTGGCGGCCCTCGGCGATATCCACCTGGGCCAGCTTACGGTGCACCGAGGTGGTGTCCTGGGTGTCGACCGCGAACACGCGGGTGCGGTCGGTGCTGAGCACCACGTGCTCGATGGACTCCAGCCCACCCTGCTTGGCCTTGCTGGCCAGCGCGCCGGCCAGCTGGTCGCTGTGCAGGTCAGGGGTGATGTTGTGGGCCAGGTCCAGTGCATGCACGCCGGTCTGTGCGCCTTTGAACAGCTTGTAATCGGCGTTGCGCGGGTCGTTGATGCCCAGCAGCAGCGACGCCGGCTCGGCGTTCAGGCTGGCCTGACGACCGTCGTTGGGATGCTGGATGCGCTGGTGCTGCTCGACAAGTCTGCGCGCGGCGGCCTCCTGCTTGGCCAGTTCCGAATCCAGGCTGGGGATGACGGTTTCGGCCATACCGTGGCGGGCAGTGGCCTCGGCGAATGCCGGGCCTGCCCGCTCACGTAGTGCGGCCGTCTCCGCCAGGTTGGCCGCGTTCCGGGGCGTGGTCGGCAGGTGGGTCGCTGCCGCCGACGTCAGCGCGGCGGTGGTGCCGCCGACCGTAGCAAGCACGGCAGGCGCTTGAGCGGTGACGTGCTTGACGTGGTAGCCAACGAAGTCATAGCCCTTGTCGACGTAGGCACCCGCAGTAGCGTAGCCATTACGCAGCGAGCCGGCGACCCATTGGCCGCCGTTGTCGATGCTGTTGGCCACCCGCTGCCCGGCGGCGCGCACCTCAGCCGCGTCCTCACGCGCATCACGAGTGGCATGTTCGGCACGGGCGTCCCCCATGTGGCGGGCGGAATCGGCCTTGCCACGCAGGTCCTTGGCCAGATCGTCCTTGCCGATCAGGTCCGCTCCCCATGCCACAGCCGACCACACGCCGGACTGGGCACGGCTCTCCACACGATGCAGGGTGGATTCAACCATGCCGGTGAGCTCACGACCGCTGGCGATGACGGTGGCCCCCGCCTTGGTGCTGACCTGCAGGGTGGCCGACCCCATATCCACCGTCTTGCCAAGCACCATGCCCTGCACGCGCGCCGTCTGCGCGGCCACGTCGCCGACCTTGTCCAGGCCGTAGCCGACGCCGGCACCGACGGTTTCGATGCCCTGCCCGACCACACGTCCTGCCTGCATGCCGTGTGCGCCCGCGTGCAGTACGGTGGAGAGCGGGCCGGCGAGCTCGGCCACCTGACTGGGCGCACTGACCTTGGCGCGGTCGACCAGATGCCCGTCGACACGCGTCTTCGGTTCAAGCAGCTCCAGCTGGCCCGCTGCGATTGGAATATTGCGCAGTGCTTCCTGACCGGGTTTGGTTGCGAGCTGCTCGATGAACTGCGCCGCAGACGTCTGTGCGCCCGGCGGCATCATGTCGCGCAGCTTGTCGCCCACCAGCTTCTGCATCATCGGTTCGCGAAGCAGCAGACCTGCCTCATTGGCCAGCAGGCCGTAGCCGTGCCGATGCTCCTCGCTCAACCGCTGCATGCCGTTCTGCACATCGTTCAACACTTCGCCACCGGTCTGGTACGTGCGAACGGTGTTCTGCGGATTGAACGTGGGCAGGCCGTTTTCCTTGGCGAATCGCGCGGGTGTGTCTGGATGCAGGCCAGCGGCGTTGAAGGTTGTCGCGCGGGCACCGGTGACAGCGGAGGCGGCGGAGGCCATGCCGCCACCCAGGGAGTGGCCGGCGATTTCGAAGTTGTTCCCCGTAGCCCGGCCGAGACGAACGGCTAGACTCATCGCACGATCGTAGTAATCGCTCCTCATCCCAATGCCTTGCTGACCATTGTTCAGGAAGTCTTCCCCGCCGGACTCACGGCGGCCGCTCGGCGCAAGCGGATCCACAATCTCGCCGGTGGATCCTTTGTACACAACGACTGGCTTCGCATCGTCGCCAAATACGCGCTTGTCTGGAATGTAAACCTCAGCACGGAAGCCTGACTGCGATGGTTGGAGAAGATCCCGCAGTTCCTGATCGGGGAGATCAATACCTGCTGCGCGCAGCGCCGCCGGATTGCTGCTTGCGCGCGCCCAGCCTACGGGCGGCTCCCCCGCATGCCGCGCCGACAAGTACACGTCAGCAGCTAGACCCGACATTTCGCGAGCGTGATACGTCTCCTGAAGCCGGTCTGCTTCTTTGTCGTTTCCGCTATCGCGCAGCTGCTGAACAAGCTGGTTCTGTTCCTGGACGGCGCGGGCGCGCGACTCGATATCCGGACCACTCATGGCAAGCTCCATTGCTCTGTGAAGGACGCGGCCCCCGGGCCCGCGATGTTTATCGAATAACAGAACAGTTTGCTAATGTCACCCCATCAGGCATCAACCACCAGGACGATCATGCCCACTACGCTTCACATCTTGACGTCGAAAGCCCTCGCAAGTGTGGCATGGGTCACACTTTTCCTTGCAAGTGGATGCGCCGCCTCATCTACGCACGGTGCTGGCGACTACTTCTCCGGTGACGCGTTGGAACTCGCAATTGCCACCGAGAGCGGAGACAAGGACAGAATCCGACATCTGGTGAGAGACGAGGGGGTTGATC
>JAEXNZ010000093.1 GCA_023439425.1 Pseudomonadota bacterium | reverse complement strand
GGCCTGCGCGGAGGCGGCCTGCGGGGCGGGTTCAGCCGCCACTGCCGCCTGCACGCGGGCGGCGAAATCGACCGGGGCCGGCGCACAGGCCTGCCCGCGCAGCACGTCGCCCAGCAGCTGCCAGCGCTCGTGGCAGCCGGCCAGCGCGTCGTCGTGTTCCAGCCGGCGCAGCATGAAGCGGGCTTCGTCGGCACTGAGCTCACCATCAATCAGCGCCGACAGCTGCTGGCGGTGGTGGGCATCGAATTTGTCCGGCACATGGCCGGCGGAATCAGCATTGGGGTTTTCGTGGTTCATACGCGGCTCTTCTCGCGGGTGGCGCTGCCCACATCCAGCAACGGCCGAAGTTCGGTGTCGATAGCCTCGCGGGCGCGGAAGATCCGCGACCGCACGGTGCCGATCGGGCACCCCATCTTCTGCGCGATTTCCTCATAGCTCAGGCCATCCACTTCGCGCAGGGTGATGGCGGAACGCAGTTCTTCCGGCAGCGACGAGACCGCCTTCATCACCGTATTTTCCAGTTCCTGGCGCATCAGCTCACGCTCGGGCGTGTCGGTGTCGCGCAGGCGGGTACCGCTGTCGAACTGTTCGGCGTCCCCGATGTCGATGTCATCGGTGGGCGGGCGGCGGTTGTGGGCGGCAAGGTGGTTCTTGGCAGTATTCACGGCGATCCTGTGCAACCAGGTATAGAACTGGGCGTCGCCTCGGAAGCTGTTGATCGCGCGATACGCGCGGACAAAAGTGTCCTGGGCCACGTCCTGACATTCACTCCAGTCGGCGATGTAGCGCCCGATGAGGGCGACGATCCGGTGCTGGTACTTGCGCACCAGTACATCGAACGCCGCGCTCTCGCCGCGCTGCACGCGCCGGACCAGTTCCAGATCCAGCTCCTGTGGTGTTTCAACCTCGGCCATGCGGGGCCGCACTCCTGTCAGCCCAACCGACGTCGGGCAATGAGACTGCCAATCCCGGGAAAAGTTCAGCGCTCCGTGAGGAATGCCGTACCAGCTTTTAACCACCGTTCCGTTAAGGTTTCCGCTCACGGTCGTGAACGGTCGTTGCGGATACCCCAGCTATAGGGATTTGACGGGGAGGAAACAACCTCTGGATCATAGCCCCCTTCTCCATACACAACCGGATGGAACGTCCCCATGCTCTCAGGCTTCGATGGGCTCCGCTTCTCGCATTGGCACCCACAGATCCGTGACGATGGTGTCGTGGTGCTCAGCCTTGACCGCCAGGACAGCAGCGTCAACGCCATGTCCCAGGACGTACTGCTGGAACTGGGCGACCTGGTGGAGCGGCTGGCGCTGGACCCGCCCAAGGCGGTGGTGGTGCAGTCGATCAAGCCGGCGGGCTTCATTGCCGGCGCGGACCTGAAGGAGTTCCAGGAGTTCGACCGCCGCGGCACCGTCAATGACGCCATCCGTCGCGGCCAGACCGTGTACCAGAAGCTGTCCGAACTGCCCTGCCCGACCGTCGCCGCCATCCACGGCCACTGCCTGGGCGGCGGCACCGAGCTGGCACTGGCCTGCCGCTACCGCGTGGCCTCCAATGACGCCTCCACTCGGATCGGCCTGCCGGAAACCCAACTGGGCATCTTCCCCGGCTGGGGCGGCAGCGCGCGCCTGCCACAGCTGGTCGGCGCGCCGGCGGCGATGGACCTGATGCTGACCGGCCGCACGCTGTCGGCCTCGGCGGCCCGCAACATCGGCCTGGTCGACAAGGTGGTGGCCCCGGCGGTGCTGCTGGATAGCGCCGTCGCGCTGGGCCTGTCGGGCACCACCCGCCCGTTCAAGCAGCGCGCCACCGCCTGGGCCACCAATACGTGGTTGGCGCGCAAGCTGCTGGCCCCGCAGATGGCCAAGCAGGTGGCGCGCAAGGCCAAGAAGGACCACTACCCGGCTCCTTATGCGCTGATCAACACCTGGGCCCGTACCGGCGGCAGCCCGATCCAGACCCGCCTGGACGCCGAACGGCGCGCCGTGGTGAAGCTGGCCGGCACCCCGACCGCGCGCAACCTGATCCGCATCTTCTTCCTGACCGAGCGCCTGAAGGCGCTGGGCGGCAAAGACCACGGCATCCGTCACGTGCACGTGGTCGGGGCCGGCGTGATGGGCGGCGATATCGCCGCTTGGTCGGCCTACAAGGGCTTCGAGGTCACCCTGCAGGATCGTGAGCAGCGCTTCATTGACCCCGCCATGGAACGCGCGCAGGCGCTGTTCGCCAAGAAGGTCAAGGATGAGAGCAAGCGTCCGGCGGTCGCGGCACGATTGAAGGCCGACCTCGCCGGCGACGGCGTGGCGCAAGCCGATCTGGTCATTGAAGCCATCATCGAGAACCCCGAGGCCAAGCGTGCGCTGTACCAGACGCTGGAGCCGAAGATGAAGGCCGACGCGCTGCTGACCACCAACACCTCGTCGATTCCGCTGGTGGAACTGCGCGACCACATCAAGCGCCCGGCCCAGTTCGCCGGCCTGCATTACTTCAACCCGGTGGCGCAGATGCCACTGGTCGAAATCATCCATCACGACGGCATGGACCCGCAGACCGAACAGCGACTGGCCGGCTTCTGCAAGGCGCTGGGCAAGTTCCCGGTGCCGGTGGCCGGTACGCCGGGCTTCCTGGTCAACCGCGTGCTGTTCCCGTACATGCTGGAAGCTGCCACCGCGTATGCCGAAGGCGTGCCGGGCCCGGTGATCGACAAGGCCGCGGTGAAGTTCGGCATGCCGATGGGCCCGATCGAGCTGCTCGACACGGTCGGGCTGGATGTGGCCGCCGGCGTGGGCCACGAGCTGGCTCCGTTCCTCGGCTTGCAGATTCCAGCGGCACTGCAGACCGTGGAGCCGGGCAAGCGCGGCAAGAAGGATGGCCAGGGCATCTATAAATGGGAAAACGGTCGCGCGCAGAAGCCCGACGTGCCGGCCAACTACCAGGCCCCCGCAGACCTGGAAGACCGCCTGATCCTGCCGCTGCTCAACGAGGCCGTGGCGTGTCTGCACGAAGGCGTGGTGGCCGATGCCGACCTGCTGGATGCCGGGGTGATCTTCGGCACCGGCTTCGCCCCGTTCCGAGGCGGCCCGATCCAGCACATCCGTGCCACGGGGGCCGATGCGCTGGTGGAGCGGCTGAAGCTGCTGCAGCAGCGTCATGGGGATCGTTTCGCGCCGAGGCCGGGCTGGGATTCGCCGGTGTTGCGCGAACCGGTGGTGTGACGCAAGGCAACGCCGCCGCAGGGCGGCGTTGCTGTTTTCCGGACAACCTGTTGCCCGAATGGGGCATCCGGGTACGCGCCTGACGTGCCATGCTGACGCTCTGTCCACGCCAGCGAGAACGCCCGCATGACCACCATCATCGCCCCGCGCGTCCACGATATCGGCGGCCTGGAAGTGCGCCGCGCCGTTCCCACCCTGCAGGCGCGCAGCGTTGGGCCTTTCGTGTTCGTCGACCAGATGGGTCCTGCGGTGCTGTCGGCCGGTGCCGGTATCGACGTGCGCCCGCATCCGCACATCGGCCTGGCCACGGTCACCTTCCTGTGGTCCGGTGCTATTGGTCACCGCGACACGCTGGGCTCGGACCAGGTGATCAGGCCGGGTGATGTGAACTGGATGACCGCCGGCCGCGGCATCGCGCATTCCGAACGCACGCCGCCGGTGGAGCGTGAGCACGACCACCCGCTGCACGGCATGCAGACCTGGGTGGCGTTGCCGAAAAATTTCGAGGAAACCGATCCCGCGTTCTATCACCACAGCGCCGCGACTCTGCCGCAGCAGCATCGCGACGGGGTGTGGCTGCGGGTGATCGCCGGGCGCGCTTATGGTGAAGAATCGCCGGTCAAAGTGTTCGCCGACACGTTGAACGTGGCGCTCGACCTGGAGCCTGGCGCGGAACTGGACCTGGATACCAGCCACAAGGAACGCGCGATCTACGTGCTGGAAGGTGAGCTGCAGCTGGACGGCGTGGATGTGCCGGCGCAGCACCTGATCCTGCCCGAGTTCAACGCGCGTGGGCGGCTGCGGGCCAAGACGCCAGTCAAGGCGATGCTGCTGGGCGGCGAGCCGCTGGATGGCCCGCGTCATCTGTGGTGGAACTTCGTGTCCAGTTCGAAGGAACGGATCGAACAGGCCAAGCACGATTGGGAATCGGGGCGGTTCGGCACGATTCCGGGGGATGACAAGGAATTCATTCCGTTGCCGGCGTATTGATTTCACATGATTTCTGCCGTTCGTCGGCAGCTGACGCGCCCTTCACCCGGATGAATCCCGCTTCAGCTACGTTCGCCGCAGCCCTACTCCCCCGGGCGTCTGCGGAGACATGCAATGAACATGGCAAAGCGAATGGCGGCCGAATTCCTCGGCACGTTCTGGCTGGTGCTGGGCGGCTGCGGCAGCGCCGTGCTGGCGGCGAAGTTCGGCGGTGACGGTAATCCTCTCGGCATCGGCTTCGTCGGCGTGGCCTTGGCCTTCGGCCTGACCGTGCTGACCGGGGCGTACGCGTTCGGGCATGTCTCGGGAGCCCACTTCAACCCGGCGGTCACGATGGGATTGTTCGCCGGAGGCCGCTTTCCCGCCCGCGACGTGGTGCCCTACATCCTGGCGCAGGTGGTAGGGGGCGTTCTGGCCGCCTGGATCCTCCTGCACATCGCCAGCGGAGCACCCGGCTTTGCCATTGACGGCAGCCAGGCCGGCGCGTTTGCCAGCAACGGTTACGGGGCACTGTCGCCGGGCGGCTACAGCGCGGCGGCCGCCCTCCTGTGCGAGGTCGTCCTGACTGCGATGTTCCTGGTGGTGATCATGGGCGCGACCCATGGCCGTGCACCCGCCGGCTTTGCCCCGCTGGCCATCGGCCTGGCCCTGACCCTGATCCACCTGATCAGCATTCCGGTGACCAATACCTCGGTGAACCCGGCTCGCTCCACCGCCGTGGCGGTGTTTGCGGGCAGCGGCGCGTTGAGCCAGCTGTGGCTGTTCTGGGTGGCCCCGCTGCTGGGCGGGGTGATCGGCGGCATCGCCTACAAGTGGATCGGGGCCGAACCTCGCCCTGGCTGACCATACGCCTAGCCGGATTCAGATACATTTGAAACAGTTATTTGAAGATCCGGTCACATTCCGTTAAGGTCAAAATCACCAGCCCGTCACGCGACCGGAGATTGGACGCTCCCGTCCGTGGCCCTGCCATTCGACTTCTTGGGGGAAGCATGAACGTCCTGCGCGCTGCTGTAACGCTGTGCCTGCTGTTGAGTGCCACTGTGGCCTCGGCCCAGGCCACCGCCGAATGTCCCACTCTGCCTGCCGACAGCGGCCTGCAGTGGAAGGAACAAGCGGAAAACAACTATCTGTCGTGCAAAGCCACGACGGCTGACGGCCGCGAAGTGCTCAGCCTGATGCTGACCCAGCGCGATCCGGACATTCCGCTGTCGCGCCCGCTGCGCCAGGAAAAAGGCAGCTTTGCTGGTGAGGACATGTAC
>JAEXNZ010000065.1 GCA_023439425.1 Pseudomonadota bacterium | reverse complement strand
CGGATACGCCAACAGCACCACCAGATCCTGCTCCCCGCGCTGCTGCAGCGCATGCACGCTGCCTGTTCGGGTCAACAGCGCATCCCCTGCCGCCACGTCGTACTGCTTGCCATCCAGCACATAGCTGCCCTGCCCGCTCACGATGTAATAGATCTCGTCCTTGTGCTGCGGATGGAGGCCAATGCCTGCCCCCTTGTGCAGCACGCGCTTGCGCAGCACGAACGGCAGGTTGTCTTCGGCGAAGAACGGATACGCGGTGGTCGGCCCTGCCCCGCCGTGCGGGCCGGGCTGACTGACCGCGATGTCGCGTTCGTGCACCACGCGCGACGGCTTGGCGGCGTCTGCGCCCTGCCCTGCCGGCTGGGTCACATCGCAATCAATGTCGCGCTTCAATGCACCTTTCATTTCTGGCTGCAGCCCGACCCACTCGCGCACCACCAGACAGGCCACAGCGTTGGCACCGGCCACGCTGAAGTGGGTGCCGTCAGCCTTGTTCTGTTCCGGCACAAACAGGAAGTACGGGCGTGCGCCCTGTTCGCCCAGCGCGCGGATCCATTGGCTGGAGCGGGCGTTGAGATCGATCAGCGCGACGTTCTCCTGCTGCGCCAGTTGTTTCATCGCCTGGGTGTACAGGCCATGCGTATCCAGCAGTGAGCCGAAGTCGTACAGCAGGCGCGCCGCAGGCGTGATCAGAATCGGTGTGGCGCGTTTGTCGCGGGCCAGCTGGACGTAACGCAGCAGGTACTGCGGGTACGCCTGTGAAGGATCGTTGTAACGGGTGGGGTCTTCGAACTTGGCGTCGTTGTGGCCGAAGCCGATCAGCATCACGTCGCCGGGCTTCAGCTCGGCGGCGATGGCGTCCAGGCGCTTTTCTTCGATGAAGCTACGGGCGCTGCGGCCGCCTTTGGCATGGTTGTTGACCTGCCATTGCTTGGGGTCGAGGTAGCTTTGAAGAGCTTGGCCCCAGCCGGCCTGTGGCGCGCGGTCCGGGCCGTATTCGGCAGCGGTGGAGTCGCCGGCGATGAAGACGCGATGTGGAGCGGCGTGTGCCGCCCCGGTCATCAGCAAGAGCGAAAGCAGCAATGAACAGCGCAGCATGTTCGCAATCCCGGTAGTGCCGGCCGTTGGCCGGCATCGTGAACTTACCGCGCCAGCCAGCCACCATCGACCGGCAGTACTGCACCGTTCACGTAATCCGACGCACGCGAGGCCAGGAACACCGCTGCACCGGCCAGGTCTTCCGGGTTGCCCCAGCGCGCGGCCGGAATGCGATCCAGAATCGACTTGTTGCGGTCTTCATCGGCACGCAGCGCGGCGGTGTTGTCGGTCGCCATGTAGCCCGGCGCAATCGCGTTGACGTTGATGCCCTTGGACGCCCATTCGTTGGCGA
This sequence comes from Pseudomonadota bacterium, assembly GCA_023439425.1. Classification (GTDB taxonomy): domain Bacteria; phylum Pseudomonadota; class Gammaproteobacteria; order Xanthomonadales; family Xanthomonadaceae; genus Stenotrophomonas. The sequence goes on along the minus strand of JAEXNZ010000065.1, from coordinate 1,118 downwards.
GCAGACGGGTGATGCCGGCAATGCCGCTCTTGCTGGCGGTGTACGACGGCACCCGGATGCCACCCTGGAACGAGAGCATCGAGGCGATGTTGATGATCTTGCCGCTGCCCTGGGCGATGAAGTGCTTGCCGGCAGCCTGCGAGATGAAGAACGCGGACTTGATATTGACGTTCATCACGTCGTCCCAGTCCTGCTCGCTGAACTCCACTGCATCTGCGCGGCGGATCAGGCCGGCGTTGTTGACCAGAATGTCCAGCCCGCCCAGCCCTTCGATGGTTTCGCGCACCACGCGCTCGACCGGTTCAATGCTGATCAGGTTGGCTTCAATGGCCAGGCAGCGACGGCCCAGCGCGGTGATCTTGGCGATGGTGTCGGTGGGCGGCGCGATGCCGGCCACGGCCACATCGGCACCGGCCTGTGCCAGTGCGACTGCGATGCCCTGCCCCAGGCCAGTGTTGCCACCGGTAACCAGAGCGATCTTGCCTTCCAGACTGAACGGATTAGCCATTGCGTTGCGATCCTTTTCCAATGCGGCACAGGCAGCGCCCGCGCAATGCGGGCACTGCGATACGGGTTACTTGAGCTGGCAGATGTCCAGCACGTGCATGTCGGTGTAGTCGAGGTTTTCGCCACCCATCGCCCAGATGAAGGCGTAGTTGCTGGTGCCCGCACCCATGTGGATCGACCACGGCGGCGACACCACGGCTTCGTTGTTCTGGATGACGATGTGGCGCTGCGCTTCCGGCTCACCCATGAAGTGGTACACGCGGTCGTTCTGGCCGAGATCGAAGTAGAAATACACTTCGCTGCGGCGGTCGTGCAGGTGCGGCGGCATGGTGTTCCACACGCTGCCCGGCTTCAGCACGGTCAGGCCCAGCAGCAGCTGCGAGGACTGGCAGGTGGCCGGCACGATGTACTGGTAGATGGTGCGCTCGTTGCTGGTTTCCAGCGCGCCGCGCTCCAGGGCCACTGCGTCCTTGATCGACAGCTGCTTCGTTTCGAAGCGCGCGTGGGCCGGGGTCGAGGCCAGGTAGAACTGTGCGGGGGTGGCGGCATCGTTGGAGGCGAACACGACTTCTTCGCTGCCCATCGCCACGTACAGACCATCCTTCGGGCCC
>JAEXNZ010000573.1 GCA_023439425.1 Pseudomonadota bacterium | reverse complement strand
ACGGCCTGCGCCACAGCCATGTGGCTTTCGCAGTGCGCGACGCGGACGGCCAGTGGCGCACGGTGCATCTGTTGAACGAGTGCAAGGGCGCGACCTCGCGACTGTTCCGCGAGGGCTTGAGCAACTTCATCGGCGAAACCGGGACGCATACGGATATCCGCGTCGGGGTGCCCTCCCCCGCAGTGCGTGATGCCCTGAAGGCGCTGCTGGGTGGCGACGGCGCAACCGCCAAGGCACTGCACGAACCGCGCTACAGCGTGGTGGCCTTCCCGTTCTCACTGGAATACCAGAACTCCAACCAGTGGGTGTTGGAAGTGCTGGTGGCGGCAATGCAGCAGGCCGAACAGGGCAACACGATCAGCACGCGCAGGCAGGCGCAGTCGTACCTGCGTGCTTACCGCTACAAACCCAGCATTCTGCATATCGGCGTGGGTAAGCGGCTGGGCGCGCGCTTCTTCGCGGCCAATGCGGCCACCACCGACCATCCGGGTAGCGAGCGCATTTCCGGCAACTACTCGGTGGTGACGGTGGAATCTGTTTTCGATTTCCTGCAGCAGCATGATCTGCTGGTGCAGGAGCTGAGTGTGGCGCACGTGCCGGTTACCGGCATGGCGGCACCGCAACCTTGAACCACACGAACAGGGAGACGCAATGATGCGCAGTTCTTTGATTTCTGCGGCACTGGCTACGTTGCTGGTAGCTGCACCGGTTCACGCGGGGGACCCGCTGGCCGACCTTAGCGACACGGTGAGCACCTATGGAATAGCGGGTTCATCGGTCGCAGTGGCTCTAGTGACCTCGCCGGTATGGCTGACGCTGGGCGCTTCGCTTGCCGGAGCGGAGAAGCTGAGCGAGTCGGGGGACGAGAAAGGCAAGGGCAAGGGACAGAAGGCACAGCCGCTGCCGCCGTTGACGGTGGAAACGGTGGAGACCAAGGCCGATGGCGCTGTTGAAGTGGCGTTGAGGAACCCGGAATCGCCAGAGCTTGCGGTGATTCAATGGCCGGCGCGCGAGAACAACCCGGGCAAGACGTTGAAGGTGGGCGATGTGTTGGATCTGACCCCGACCGAAGCCGGTGCCGGGTGGATGGTGGCCAATGCAAAGGGGGAAACCCTGGCGTTCATGCCGACGGCGGATGCGGCGAAGACTCAGATGAGTGAGGCGTATTGAGGGAGGCGGGGAAACCGCCGGGCCCCATGGGCCTCGCACGCGAGGCCCGGTAGGGTCGGACGACAGTCGACCGCCGATAACGGTGCATCGCTCGGGGACGCATGACCCGGGAGCGGAGGCGTATGCCCGGCCGGGTCCATGCGTTAAAGCACCGATCGGGCGTTATCGGCAGGCGTCTGGCGACCGCCTCTACCGGGGCATGCGTCGCGGGTTTGAATCACCAGGACAGCAGCGCGCGGTTGTGAATGCAATGGACAGCCTGTCGCATGACCACCTGCCGGGCATCCGCAGCGCGGACCCAGGCGGGTATGTCATGCAACAAACTGGTCATTGATCGATAGGCTCCACTTTTCCGAGAACACCGGCGCGTAGGCGGCGTGTGCGTCGAGCTTACGTGAGCCACCGCGTGCTGCATCCACGCGCCACTCGTCAATTTCAGGCAGTTCAATGCCGCAGCGGTCATTGAGGATGTAACCGGCTCGAACGCGATCAATCTTGCCGCCATTGGCACGGAATTCGTTCACGATGGCGGTGATGTGCGCTTGCGCGTGTTCTTCGAACACTTCGATCACGTGACGTATTCCGCCACACAGGTCGGGACGCTGGATCATGTCGAGGAACGTGCGGCCGATTCCGGTCACGCGAAAGGCACCATTCAAGCCGTTTCGCCAATGGCCTGCGTCCTTGGTGCGCAGCGTTTCAACGATCACCCCGTTGAGGCGACCGATGCGGGTGTAGTGCAGTGCTGGCAGCTCGGCTTCTTCGAATGCCGGCAGCATTGGCCCCAGTTCGCGCGCGGTGCGCTCACGCGCGTGCCGATGCCAGGAGGCGGTGTCGTAGGTGACGAAGTAAAGACGCTTGGGCAGACGGTTGGTGAGGCCGTGGAACTCCATTGCGCTGAGGAAGGCGACGTGGCCGAAGGGGTCGATGGCGCACATGACTTCACTTGGGGACGCGTCCTTGCGGCCGGGGATCCGGAGGTAGGTGCTGGGTAGGCCGGTTTCCGGGAGCAGGGCTCCGCGTTCGATGAGAGCGCTGCGCGCGGCAAGGTAGGTATCGCGGTCCAAGCCGTTCTCGGGCCGGCGGATCGGGCGACCGGCGTAGTCGGGCTGAGAGAGCAGGCGTGTGAGTTCTACCGCCAGCGCGTGGTTGCTGATGACCGGCTGGGTGTATTCCTCGCGGAGCTTGAGGTCCAAGGCGTCGCGCCAGGCGATTTCGGGAGGGTGGGTGGGCACGCGGGCTCCGAAGTTTGTTTAATCAACGTCCTTAGGACGTTGATTTGTTTTAGGTGGCGTCGATCGATAGACGACGGCCGTGGACACAGGTAACGCCCGGGAACGCATGACCGGGGAACGGAGGGGCTTGCCCGGTGGGGTCCATGCGTTAAAGCGCCGATCGGGCGTTATGGGCAGGCGTCTCGCGACCGCCTCTACCAAAGCCACAGCAGAGCCACAGCCAGAGCCAGAGCCACAGCCAGAGCCACACCCAAGGCCAAAGCCGCATCCAGAGCCACATCCGGCCCCGCCGCGCGCGATGGGGGATAATGCGCGCCCTCCTCTGCCCTGTTCCTGTTCGCCATGTCCGCGCGCCCCGATGTTGTGTTTGCCCCGTTGACCACCCGCAGCCTGCTGCTGGCGGTGTTGGCGATGGGCGCGGTGGTGCTGCTGTCGAATGTGCTGGTGCAGTTTCCGATCAACGACTGGCTGACCTGGGGGGCGTTCAGCTACCCGGTAGCGTTTCTGGTCAGCAACCTGATCAACCGGCGCTTCGGGCCGGCGGCGGCGCGGCGGGTGGCGTGGGCGGGGTTTGCGTTGGCGGTGGTGCTTTCGGTGTGGATCGCCACGCCGCGTATTGCGGTGGCGTCGTGCGTGGCGTTCATCGCGGCGCAGTTGTTGGATGTCACCGTGTTTGACCGGCTGCGCCGGGGGAATTGGTGGCGTGCGCCGATGGTGGCGACAACGTGCAGTGCGACGTTGGATACGTGCATTTTCTGGAGCATCGCGTTCGCCGGGTCCAGTTTGCCGTGGGTGAGTTGGGCGGCGGGGGACCTGGCGGTGAAGCTGGGGATCGGGGTGTTTTTGTTGGCCCCGTTCCGGGCGTTGTTGTGGAAGATGGCGCCTCGGGTGGGGTGATGTTGGCGGCGTTGCGCAGGGTGGGACCGCGGGATTCCCGTGTGCGCCGTGATGGGTGTGGCCGGTAGGGTCGCACGACAGTCGACCGCCGATAGGGGTTCATCGTTCGGGGAGGCATGACCACCGAGCGGAGAGGTTTGCCCGGTGCGGTCCATGCGTTAAAGCGCTGATCGGGCGTTATCGGCGATCGTCTGTCGACCGATCCCACCAAAGCCGCATTTCCAGCATTTCCAGCATTCCCGGCATTTCCGGCATTACGGTGAACTCTGGGCGGTGAATTCGAGGCCGGCGGCGTTGCACGCTGCGGTGATCACCCGCTGCGCCTCCTCCAATGCCGGCGTCGGCACCGCCATGCGGGGCCTTCTGTCCAACGTGCACGCCAACCCGACATCCAGCAGCGCGGCGTGGGATTCGTGCAGGCCATCGCGCGTGCCACCCGGCAGCCATGCAATCTCTGCCAGCGCATCGATCAGGCTCGGCGTATCGCGCGGCTCCAGCACCTGCGGGTGTTCGGCGGCGCTGTCCAGCACGCCGGTCTGCAGCAGGAACTCGAGGTCCACTACCCCGCCCGGCCCCTGCTTGAGATCCAGCCGTCCGGCATCACTGCGGTCCAGCTCGGTGCGCATGCGGGCGCGCATCTTCAGCACATCGGCAAACAACACTTCGCGGTCGCGCACGCGACCAAGCGTCTGCGCGCGCACGCGTTCGAAATCAGCGAGCAGGCTTTCATCGCCGGCGATGCCTCGCGCGCGCACGAGGGCCTGATGTTCCCAGGTCCAGGCGCGCTCGCGCTGGTATTCGGTGTAGCTGGCCAGCGAGGAGACGAGCGAGCCCTTGCCGCCATCGGGGCGCAGGCGTACGTCGATGTCGTACAGGCGGCCGGCGGCGGTGACGGCACCGAGCAGGGCCATCACCTTCTGGGCGAGGCGCGCGTACCAGCGGCCGGGGTCGAGCGGGCGCTTGCCGTCGCTGCTGTCCTGGTCGCTGGGGTGGTCGTGCAGGAACACGAGGTCGAGATCGGAACCGAAGCCGAGCTCCAGACCGCCCAGGCTGCCGTAGCCGATGATGGCGAAGCGGCCGCCGGGAATGATGCCGTGGGCCTGCTGCATGTCGGCCTCGGCCATCTGCAGCGCGGTGACGACCACGGCCTGCGCCAGCTGGGCGAGCTGGCGGGTGCTGTCGACGGCGCGCTGGCGGCCGTCGAGGGCGGCCAGGGCCATGCGGAAGCTGAGCGCGAGGCGGGTTTCGTTGAGCAGGCGCAGTGCGGCTTCCGGGTCGTCGACGTTGAGCGCGGCGTTGCACTCGGCCTGCATGGCGGCTTCGTCCGGCATCGGCCCGGAAACGCGAATGTCGAGCAGTTCGTCCAGCAGCAGGGGATAGGCGGCGAGGCGTTCGGCGAGCAAGGCGCTGCGGGCTAGCACGTCCACCAGTCGAGCGAGCGCGCTGGGTTGTTCGTCGAGCAGGGCGAGGTAGCTGGTGCGGCGCAGGATGGCCTGCAGCAGGCCGAGCACCCGCTTGAGCGCGGCGTCGGGCTGCGGTGAGCGGGTGGCGGCGTGCAGCAGCGCGGGCAGCACGCGGTCCAGGCGCGCACGCGCAGCGTCAGAGAGTGACTTCACGCCGAGCGACTGGGCGAAGTCCCGCAGCGACTGGTCGGCTCCGTGCGCGTCGCTGAAGCCGGCTTCGGCCAGCACCTCGGCACTGCCGCCTTCGGGCAGGCCGCGCCAGTAGTTCGAAAGCGCATCGGGGGCAGCCTGGCCGGCGCGCGGGGCCAGCAGTGCGGCGAACTCGGTGCTGACGCGCTTGCGCTGCACGTCGAGTGCGGCGACCAGCGCGTCCCAATCTTCGTAACCCAGCGTGCAGGCGAGGCGCAGGCGGTCGGTGGGATCGCTGGGCAGGGCGTGGGTCTGGGCGTCGCGCAGCATCTGCAGACGGTTTTCCAGGCGGCGCAGGAAGTCGTAGGCGTGCAGCAGGTCCGCGCCGTCCTGCGGGTCCATCTGCCCGCAGGCGACCAGGGCGGGCAGCGCGTACAGCAGACGGCGCTCGCGCAGGGTGGCTTCACGGCCGCCACGGATGAGCTGCAGGGCCTGGGTGAGGAATTCGATTTCGCGGATACCGCCGGGGCCACGCTTGATGTCGTCGAACATGTCCTTGCGCGCGACTTCAGCGGTGATCGCGGCTTTCATTTCACGCAGGCCATCGAGCGCGGTGAAGTCGAGGTAGCGGCGGTACACGAACGGGCGCAGGGTCTGCAGCCAGGCTTCGCCGGCGGGAATGTCGCCGGCCACGGCGCGGGCCTTGAGCCAGGCGTAGCGCTCCCAGTCGCGGCCTTCGCGCTGGAAGTAGTTGTCCATGCCGGCGAACGACAGCGCCACGCGGCCGGCATTGCCGAACGGGCGCAGGCGCAGGTCGACACGGTGGCTGAAGCCGTCCACGGTGGTTTCGTCGAGCAGCTTGGCCAGGCGCTGGCCGAGGCGGGCGAAGTATTCCTCGGCGGCGAGCGGGCGCGGGCCGTCGGATTCGCCGCCTTGTGGGTACGCGTAGACCAGATCGACGTCGGAGCTGAAGTTGAGTTCGCCGCCGCCGAGCTTGCCAAGGCCGAACACGACCAGGCGCTGTTCGCTGCCGTCGGTGCTGGCGCGCACGGTGCCGTGCCGGGTGGCGAATTCCTTTTCCAACGCGGCCAGGGCGAGGCCGAGGCAGTCTTCGGCCAGGGCGGTGGCACCGCGCAGGGTGGCGGGCACGTCGTCCAGCCCATTCAGGTCACGCCAGATCAGGCGCGTGGAGGCGGCGGTGCGGTAACGGCGCAGACGGACCGGCCAGTCGCTGGGGTGCTCGGGATCGAGTTCCGGAAGCGGGATCGGCGGGCAGTCGTTTTGGGT
>JAEXNZ010000569.1 GCA_023439425.1 Pseudomonadota bacterium | reverse complement strand
GATGCGTTGTTGGTTGGCCGCTGTCTGTTGATCGGTTCACGGCCGGTCGGCATTTGAGCCGCATACGACACCTCGGATGCCTGGCAGTTCGATCTGGTGCCATCAATGACGCGCCATGGTGCATCGGAATCTTTGCCATTCTGGCTCGGAATATGCGCCAAAACGCCGTTTTCCGTGCCATAGACGTCATCGATAGATGCAGCCTATCGAAATCGCGAGAAATGCAAGAAAACAGCCGCTTCACATCAGATTGGCCTTCCGGCACTGTGGTCCCCGGAGTCTAGAAAACTCTTTCAACACGTAACCTCTGTATCCCAAGGTCGGGATGGTGGCGAATACAACACTCCCCCAAAAGGGGGGGAATAAGTCACACCGTTACGTGTTGCGGTTTTCTAGCTCCCGACGCCTTTCCCATTGGGGGAAAGGCACTTCCCCGGGAGTCTGAGATGTACGCGTTCTGGGCCTTCATCCATCGCTTCGAGCTGCCCACTCGAGGCCTTCGCTTACGTCTTCCGCGCGCCTGCCGCCCTTTGGCGTTGCCTCTTCGCGCGCGTACTCAGGACTTATAACGCCGGGCGCTGACCCGGCCATCTGATCGGCATGCCGCCGCGCCCTTGCTGCGCGCCGCGATGCCACTTCGTTGAACTCATTCGTTACCCAGTTTCGGGAGGATCCCATGTGCGAGCAGTGTTCCTGTGCAGGTTGTGTTGACCATGCGAACTCAGAGCGCCCTAAAGGCGGCCATGCAAACGGTGCGGTGCAACCTGCGCCGCTGTTTCAGCCCTCAGCGAGTATCCATCCAGGGCGCGTGCTGATGGACGACTACCTGCGCCCTGCAGGTATTTCCATCCGCCGGCTGGCGGATTCCATCCGGGTCAAGCGTGGGCGGTTGGAATCGGTGATTGGCGGCCGCAGCAGCATCAGTGCGGAACTGTCGCTGCGGCTGGGGCGTTACTTCGGTGACCCGCCGGCGTACTGGCAGGATCTGCAGGCGAAGCACGACATGGAAATGGCGTACTGCGCTTGGGGCGAGGACATCGACCTGATCCGCCCGCGCGTGCGCTGGTAGGACGGTCGGGATGGGTCGCCACGTTTACGGTACGGCCCGGGTTGTCAGTTCGTGCACAGCCCGGCCGGCACGGCGGGCTGTTGCGCAGAGTGCGGGGGGGCCGGGTATGAGTCTGGTGATGGTGTTGGAGATTGAGTCCGGAGTGACGCTGGACGACATTGCGTTCACGCTTCGGTCGCTGGGTCTGCCTAGCGAGGTTGACCAGAACATCTGGGCTGGACTGCTGCCTGGGTGCAGGTGTGCGTTTGGATTCAAGCAGCACGCTGTTCCGCTTGCTTTAGGCGCAAGAGGCATGCAGGTGGAGTGGCGCGTCGGTTTGACGGTGACGTTCCACTTCCGCGCTGCCCATATGTTGCGCAGTCTGCATGAGATCTATCGGTTGATCGAGGTGTTTGCGATGCAGCACCCGCATCGCTTTGTGCTGTCATTCCAGTACGAGCGCATCTACGCGGTGCGGGACGACACCGGATTGGATCTGGTGTGGAAGATCTCGTAGAGCCGGGCTTGCCCGGCTGCTGTTGGCGCTGGGTTCTCAGCGGTCGCGCATGTTGGATCAACAGCGGTGTCGATTCTGGTTCATGCGTTACCGGATGTTGGCCATTTCACGGCCGTCGTCTGTCGACCGACGCTACCGACAGGCGCACGGAGGCTTTGCCACAGAGCCCATCTGCTAAAGTCCTCGTGCCCCATCCGTTCGACCGAGCCCCACAATGCCCGTGTTCCACCGCACTCTCCTGGCCGCAGCAATGCTGGTCAGCGCCACCACGTTACACGCCCAGACCCGCAACTGGACGCCGGCGGTCCAGGTAGAGAAGACGGCAGATCAGGCCCGCGTGATCAATGCAAAGGGCAAGGTACTTCTGGATCAGCTGGATGGGTTCTACCCGGAAGGCGATGTCGCCCTGGTCTCGCGTGGAGACCGGTGGGGCGCAGTACGCGCCGATGGAAAAGTGCTGTTGCAGCCGGAGTACGCCCGGGTGGACCGGATGGACGGCACAAGCCTGCTGCAGGCGTGCCGGGAGGACAATGAAAGCTGTGGTCTGGTGGACCACAATGGCAAGGTAGTACTGCCTCTGCAGAACGATCGCTTCGCCTACTTCGAGACCCGGCGCACGCCGTGGTCAATCACGCGGCAAGGGCTGGCCGGCGCTTACGATCCGCATTCCCAGCGCTGGGTTGTACCGCAGAAGTACGCTCAACTACGTGTAGGTGGTGGCTTCGTGCTGGCCAATTCGTCGGAGAAGGGCGCATGGGAGGTGTTTGATGCAGGCGGCAAGGCCGTCCCCGGCGTGCCTGCTGCCCGTGACTGGACGCTGTGGGTGGACGGAGCACGAGTGGTCGGCAGCCAGGGCGTGTTTGACGCGAAGGGCAAGGCATGGGTGCCGGCCGGCAGGTACTCGGACATCACCGGATTGGGGCAGAGCGCCGTGGTCCAGGGCGAGGGTGGTTTCGGCCTGATCGATGCACAGGGTAACGAGCGGGTAGCGCCGCAGTATCAGCTCATTGAGCCGCTGCAGAGCGAGCACGAAGGCTGGCTGCGCTTCGTCGAAGGCGAAACCTGGGAGGAGCGCCGCGTGGGCGTGATGGACGCCCAGGGCAGGGTGCTGCTGCCGGCGCGCTGGGATGGTATCGACCTGGATCTGGCCGATGGCCCGGCGGGAAAGGACACCCAGCTCATCTTCCGCGTGCTCAAGGATGGCCGCATTGGTGCGCTGGATGCAGGTGGGCGCGAACTGTTTCCGGCCAGGTTCGAGAGTGCCAGCGCGTTGGACTATGGCAGCGTGCTGTATCAGGTGAGCGAGGGTGGCCGCACCGGCGTGTGTGACTTCTCCACCGGGAAATGCCCGGTTCCGGTTCGGTTTGACCGGGTATTCGACTACGACGGTGGGCAGGAGCCGCTGTTCGTGGTGGGCGTGGACGGTCGTTACGGCTTCATCGATGCGCAGGGCAATGCAGTCACGCCGTTGAAGTACGAGAGGGTGGAAGAAAGCGATGCCGGGCGCGGCCAGAGCGGTGGCGTTCGCTTTACGGTAACCGAGAAGGGCAAGCGGCAGCCCCTGCAACTGCGGTGGGAAGCGGGGAAGTGGCAGGTGAGCTCGGAGCCGGCGCAGTCCGCCGTGTTGCGTGCGCCTTATGACGGCCACCCAATGGCCAGCCTGATCCGACCGGCGATCGAGGTGCGTTATCTGCCGACTGAGCTGGCGGACGATGCCGCGATCTCGCGCGCCTATGCCGAAGGTCGGCTTCGCGAGGCCCAGTACCCCAGCATCCAGCTTTCCGGTCCGCAGGCCTATGCGCTGATGGAGCTGTTTCCACAGGCAGATCGTGCCGTGCACCGGCTGACACTCCCGCGTTGCACGCGGCCGGATGGTTTCCGGCTGCTTGTTGGCAGATCGGCGGAGGCGGCGGACTGCGGCGATCCCAATGCACCTGCTATGACCTTCACTGTGGCCGGCGACGGAAGCGCGACCTGCAAGGAATGCGCGGAGCTGAAGCTGCCCGTGCGCTGGGTACGCGCTGACCCGCCACCGCGCTGCACGGTGCCCGCATGGTCGCAGCGCGAGGCTCAGCAGTCGTATGCGAAGTGGCTGGCCCCCTTTACCGCCGCCATGCATCCGCTGAAGAGTGGAGCCAGCAAGGAGCAGTGGAAGGCAGAGGCGGAGAGCCTGCGCGGCTCGCTGGTTCTTCAGTCGCGCGCAACCGCCATGCTTGTGGGCCTGACCACAAACCCGGATTCGTTCGCGAATGCGATGGAGGTGGATCCTGCCCAGCTCGGCGACGATCTGCTGCCGCGTTTGCTGACCCTCCTGGCCAGCGCAGAAGTCGTGGGCAGTGGCGGCTTGTATCCGGAGAACGAACCAGGCCTGGCCGACGCTTGCGCCGAGGTCTGGTACCTGCGGCTGCCGGCACTGGAAGCGCGGCAGGCACAGGGCAAGTCGTTGCCCTTCACCGGCGGATACCAGCTGCCGCCATCAGGCCAGCTGCAACGCGACCGTTACCCCTTCGCTACCTTCACCCGCGAAGATGGCGTGCTGAAGCTCGTGGGCCTGTCACGCGAGCTCGCGCAGGCGCTGCTCGTAGTAGACGGGGACTGAACCCAAGCATCAACCCCTGTAGAGCCGGGCTTGCCCGGCTGCGGTTGGCGCTGGATGATCAGCCGTCGCGCACGCCAGACCAACGGCGGTTTCGATCTGGCTTCATGCGTTACCGGATGTTGGGTATTTCACGGCCGCCGTCTGTCGACCGACGCTACCGAATCCGCCGAAATCGGCGGCGGAAGCAACTCTTGTAGAGCCGGGCTTGCCCGGCTCCTATATATTCGGTCCACCGAACCCTCAATCCGACATCCGGTGCTGGACGTCTGCCTGACAAGTCAATTGCAGGTAATTGAGCTTCGAACCTTGGGGCTCCTCACGCCATCACCATCTTCCAGGTATCGGTCTACAACAATGACACTGCCGGGAACACGCTGGGCGGTTGTGCATTTTGCTTCGCCTGCCAGCACGCCGGGGGTTGTGCCCGGGGATGTGAACTGAGGCGCGTACTGCGTGCAGCTGTAGTTTGGCGGGCAGGTGACAATCGCGGTGCGAAGATAGAGCGGATACGATGGCGTTCCGGTGTACTCCACCGTGTAGGGCGTCGTGAATCCATGCCTCGCGGAAACAGGGTCAGCCTTGGTGATGGTCAGTGGCCGGCAATCCTTCTCGCCCTTCTTGAATGTGCGATACCCCTTCTCGATACCTCGGGCTGCGGCAAGCCGAAACTCAGAGGTACGTAGTGCGGCGGAGTCGTGCTCGTTGGTATGAAACCCAATCTCAACGAGTGCTGTCGGCATCGCGGCCTCTCTCACCTCGCCGTAGGCGTCACCATCCTTGATGGTAGGGCGGATTACGTAATCAGCATACGCAGGCTTCGCGGTTATCTGCTCCTTCATATAACACAGGATGTTCTCGGCGAGCTGGACAGAGTCGGGGGCGTCCCACTTTGCTACTGCAGAAGCCCCTCGTGCGTTTGGATTTGTACTCAATCCGTCAGTGTGGAGCGAGATCAACGTCTCGGCGTTGATGTGATTGGCGTACTTCGGACGGGCCATGATGTCTTCGTCATACTCACGCAGGTTTCGCCTGCTCGTCGACTTGCCATTTGGATATAGACCCCAAACGGTACTTGCTTCGTTTGGAAGCAGGCTTTTGATGTAGTAGCGAGCTGCGAGATCCGCCCAGCTGACACCACTTTCTGACTCGATACCGGCGTTGAATATGTCTCTGGTGTGTCGAACATCGGCTACGTTTGATCCCAGCACTGATCTCAGGTAGGTCGCAAGTGATGCCGAGTACAGTGGGGTGATGTCATCCTCAAAGACATCGGTAGTTCCGCTGTAAGCTTCTGGTCGCTGGAGCCGCCAAGTACTGTCCGAATGGTGGAGGTATCGCCCATGACCAGGGT
>JAEXNZ010000568.1 GCA_023439425.1 Pseudomonadota bacterium | reverse complement strand
ACCGCCCCTTGGTGACCCCCCGCAACGCTGGGGGTGGAGCGGTGCAAATGCCACCGCCCCGCGGCTTCGACGGGGGTAGAGTCGGTCGCAGGACGACTGCCGACCTCAGCGATCGCCGCTATAACGCATGGACCCCACCCAAGCCCATTACTCATTCCCCGGAGACCCCGATACATGTTCCGTAGCGTCGGCCCCAATCCAGCACCCGCAGTGCGCCAAGGCACACCGCCGCCACAGAACGCGTCACCCGACGAGAACAACAACCAGCGCCGCTGCGCACCAAGCAGGGTTCGCAACGGCTCTGTCCGCGACGACTTCCTCCAATCACTGCCGCCCAAACGTTCCAAACGTGCCGTGGAGACCATCGAGAACGCATGGAAGGACCACCTTCACCACGTGGCCAACACCACTCAGGAGGGGCATTTCGAGGAGTACCGCAGCACCCACGAGGATTACCGGACAATGGCCTATGAACCCAAGAACACGGACATCTATCCGCTGCGCAAGAAAGAACAGGACAAGTGGGTATTCTTCTGCTCGATCGCCAAGCGTCCGACCTTGCGCTACCCGATCGTCGAGGCACCCGTAGCCAGTGAGACCGCACAAGGTCGATTCAAGAAGGAGCAGACCCGCGACAGGAAGTTCTTCGCTGCATGTCCGGTGGCTGATGGAACCTTCGAGCATCGCGACGAGAAACGCCTGGATCCATTGCGCGCCTTCTCCTCGCTGGTGTTCAGCGCGGTCATCAATGAGAAGTTGATCGTCGCGCGCAATGCCGGGACCAATCTGTTCGTCTATCTTGCCAAAGGGGGCCAGCTGCCGATGATCGTGTTCCAGCCGCTGGTGCTGGATGTGGATTGCATGCACACGCTGCCCGTGCGCGGCGGTGTGTTCGGGCGCGATTTCAAACTGGAGAACACCTGCATACGGCTGGCTGCCGGGGAGCCGTTGCCGGAAGGTCCGCTGCCGCCAGCACAGCTGATCGACTTCGAGGACGATGTGCTGTTTGGCGATGAGCTTTCAGCGTTGAAGCGCGGACAGGAACGCGGCACCCGTGAGTGCCAGACCAAGGCACTGATGCACGATCTGTACGAGGGCCCCGACGCTGGGCGCAGCGCTGCGGCGACTGCCCTTGATCTGTACGCGCTGTTGCTGATGATGGTGGCGGCCACCGCCCCGCCCGGTTCGAACCTGCGGCGCGCGGCACTGTGCGAGCATCGACAGGTTCCGGCGCTGGATACTCATCCGGGGGCGATGCATGACGGTAACAAGGCGCTGTTCAAGCCGTGGATCGAGGTGCACGTGCAGCCCGGTCATGCAGAAGATGTTCGTCAGTTGCTGACGGATCCGGCGGTGTTCGCGCGCGAACATCCGGAGCGGCTGATGCTGGCACCGATGTTGCGGTTTCCGCATACGACTTGGACATCGTAGGCACCACGCCCTACGTGGTGCATGGCCCCGATCGACAGCAGTCACGCAGGGCGTGGCTCTACGCGGGCATGTCAATCAGGTTTGGATTGCGCGAAGCCGGTGTTACCCGTTGTCGCGCAGGAACCGGGCCATCGACGAAACGCCCGGCACGCGCGGCTCGAACTCGCCGGCGACGTCGATGAAGCCGCGCATTACCGCGATCTCGCGCGGGCTGCGGTTCAGTGCGTCACGCACGTCCGGGTCGGCGCCGGCGCGCAGCAGGCGCTGCACCAACAGCGGCAGGCCGTGCAGGGCAGCCAGGTGCAGCGGCCCGAAACCGCGCGGATCGCGCGCCTCCAGCGACACGTCTTCATCCAGCAGGCGCTCCACCGCCGCCAGCACGACCTGCTCGTCGCAGGCGGTACCGGGCTCGGCGCGTGCACCGAGCAGCAACAGCAACGGCGTCACCGAACCCGCCGCCGGCTGGTCCGGTTCGGCACCGGACAACAACAACGTGTCCAGCAGCGCGAGCAGGCGCGAACGGTCGCGGGCGCTGAAGCCGTACAGCGCGGCGCAGTGCAGCGGGCCGAGCTGCTGCGCGTCGCCGGCGTGCACGTTGGCACCGGCGGTGAGCAGGCGCGCGGCAATGTCCGGCAGGCCCAGGGCCGAGGCCAGCATCAGTACGGTGACGCCACCGGGCAGGCGATATTCCAGCTCGGCCCCGGCATCCAGCAATGCCGAGACGATGTCGGTCTGGCGCATGCTGACCGCAGCGGACAGCGGCGTGGCCCCACTGGCAGCGGCATGCTGCGGATTGGCTCCGCGTGCCAGCAGCAGGTCGACCACGGCGAGGTGCCCACCGCCGGCAGCGCGCAACAGCGCGGTGCAGCCTTGTGCGTCCACCACATCGACGGCGAAACCGAGATCGATCAGGCGGCGCACGGCATCGGCGTCACCGACCATGGCCGCGGACGGCAGGTCGGCGTCGCGCAGCGCGCGGCGTGGCAACTGCCACACGCGCCAGTCCAGCCAGTCGGCGAGGTCGCGGCGGCCGATCGACAGCGCAACGCCCAACGGGGTCTGGCCATCGGCGGCGCGTGCTTCCGGCGAGGCACCGTGCTGCACCAGCAGTTTCAGCGAGCCTTCGCGGGCGAGTGCGGTGGCCAGATGCAGCGCGGTCATGCCGTGGCTGTCGCGCGCCTCGCGGTCCACGCCCAGCGTGAGCAGGGCCTGCTGCAGGCGCAGCCAGCCCAGCCGCACCGCCAGCGACAACGGTGGATCACCGGCCGGCGACGAGGCGAACGGATCCGCGCCACGTTCCAGCAGTTCCAGCGCCAGCTGTTCGAGCCCGCGCGAGGCATGGTCGTGCTGCGCGCAGGCGGCCAGCAGGCGCGAGAGTCCGCCGGCTCCCGCGGGCGACACACCGCGCCGCAACAGCGCCTGCAGCGACGGCACAGCGTCGATACCACGCGACAGCAGGGCGAACATCGGGGTGTCGCCGCAGGCGTCGAGCACATCCGGCGTAGCCCCTTGGGCCAGCAGCCATTCCACCGACTGCGGATCCAGCGCCAGCTCGGGTTCGTGCAGCAGTCCGCCGAGTTCATCGGCACTGCACAGTCGCGCCAGTGCGGTCATGCCGTCGTAGTTGCCAAAGCCCAGCGCTTCGCGCAGCAGGTCCAGCGGCGGACGGTCCGGCAGCAGCGGCGCATCCGGCGTTTCGGCGTCAGTCGAAGCGGAGCCCAGGCCATCGCTCACCGCGGCCGGCAACGGATAGCTGCGGTCGAGCAGCGAGACGATTGCCCAGCGCCCGGCCGCCGCGGCAATGTCGACCGCGCGGCGGCCTTGTGGGTCAGTGACGTCGGCGGCGATACCCAATTCCAGCAAGCGGCGCACCAGGAGCGGCGATGCACCTTCGGCCATGCAGGCCAACAGCACGGCATTGCGGCCTTCCACGTCGACCGCATGCAGATCGGGCTTGTGCGGCAACAGGTGTTCGATCACGCCGGCGCGGCCAGCACGCGCCGCTTCCAGCCACGGGGTGCGTGACAGCGCGTCACGCGCTTCCAGGTTGGCCCCGGCGGTAAGCAGCACGTCGATGATGTCGACATGGCCGGCCAGTGCAGCCTCGTGCAGCGCACTGCGACGCTGGCGGTCGCGCGCGTCCGCGCGGGCCTTGTGCTTCAGCAGCAGCTGCACACCGGCGGGATCATCTTCTTCAGTACCGGCCGCCGCCAGCAGCACCGGGGTGCCCT
>JAEXNZ010000567.1 GCA_023439425.1 Pseudomonadota bacterium | reverse complement strand
GCTGCGCGATGTCAAACAGGGTCGACGCCACGCCGGGCGTGGCTCTACGCCCCGGTCCAGTACCAATGCCAGGGCTCGTAGACGATGCCGTGCGGGTTATCGCGCGGATAGCTCAGCCGGAACCCATGCCCGCCGGCATTCCCCAGCAACCACGCAAATGCCGGCGTGGCGTCGAAACTCTCCTCCGCCGGCGGCTCCCCCGGGCTGCTGATATCCAGCGCCCGTCCACTGTGGTGCTCGCTGTACCCAGGCGCGGCATTGACCCGCAGAATCTCCTGCACGCTCAGCCCGCGGGCACGTTTGCGCTCGAAAATGCCCAGCTGATAGTCGTGGCTGCGGTAGCCGGAGATCGCCTCCAGCGCGATGCCCTCGCGCGCGGCATGCAACTGCAGCCGACGCCAGGCCAGCGCCGCACCGTGCTGCAGCCACAGCGGTCGACGATAGCGGTCAAATCCGGCCAACCTGAGCTGCGCAGGCTCGGCTTCCAGCGCCAGCCCGGTGTCGGTCTCATACTGTTCCGCATCAATGCCCAGCTGCTCCAGCCGCAGTTGCAGTCCGCTGAGCGGCAGCAGCGCTGTCGGCTGTGGTCCTCGGCTGCGGCTTTGTTCAAGCCGCTCCAGCGCATCCAGCGCCTCGTCAATACCGGCTTCGCGCATCAGGTGCGGCACCAGCGGCAGTACGCCCTGCGCCTTTACCACGGCGAGGTAGCGTCCATCGGCTTTACGCCGCAGCACCCACTGCGCCTGTGCCAGCGCACGTGCATCGGCATTGCTGCGCGCACGCAGCAGGCCGCCGGGCCACAGTTCAATGTCGGCAGTGTTGGTCAGCAGGGCAGGGAAGCGACGCATGCCGACAGCTTAGCCGATCCGCCTGCGCGTCATCGCCCGCCCGTAGAGCCGGGCTTGCCCGGCTGCCTTTCTCATGGCCGCGCCTTGATCCAACGCGCCACGTCGTTGATCAACGTCGCATCCACGTGTCCTGGGCGGTTGTATTCCTCCAGCGAACCGGGGCCCTCACCGGCGATGCCCAGGTGGTTCAGTTGATCGTAGCGGTGCAGCGTCGCGGTACCAGACAGCGCCTGCGACCACAGCTTCCAGTCCGTATCGATCACCTGGAAATCGCGACCGCCATGCAGGACCAGAATGGGCTGCGAAAGCGCCTTGGCATCGGCGACCGGGTTAACCTGCTCCAGCGTCCGCCAGTAATGTGCCGGCAGACCCAGCGGCAATTCGGGCGGTGCTTTCGGCTCAGTGCCACGTGCCGCGGCGATCTGCGCATCCAGGCGATCCATTACCGCCTGTTCCTGCGGACTGATCTGGCCGTCCAGATTGAACAGGTAACGATGCTGCTCGGGCATCAGGTCCAGCAGCGAGCGCGCCGGTGCCGACCACAGCACCACACCGGCCACCTTGCCGGAGCGGGTGGCGATGCGCGGTGCGAGCATGCCGCCCTGGCTGTGGCCGATCACGTAGAGATGGCGCGCATCGATGCCGGGCGTTGAAGCGAGCAGCGCGAGGGCGGCGACCGCGTCGTCGGTGATCTCGTCATCCACGGTGAAGTCACCGCTGAAGTCCTGCGGGCGCGCCTTGGTGCGCTTTTCGTAGCGCAGTACGGCAATGCCCTGTGCGGCGAGTCCGCGCGCCACGTCCAGAAACGGACGGTTGGAGCCGATGGTCACGTTGCGGTCCTGCGGGCCGGAACCGTGCACCAGCACCACCGCCGGGAACGGGCCTTTGCCCACCGGCATTGCCAGCGTGCCGGGCAGCGCGCCCTTGCCGCTGTCGATCTGAACCTCGCTTTCGCGGTAGCTCGCGTCCGCGGGCACTGGCGGCGGCGGTAGTGGGGCAGGCTGCACCGGCAGGAACAGCAGGCCGGCAATTCGCCCCTGTGCATCGACCGTAATGGCCACATTGAACGGACCGGCGCCCAGCTGCAGTGGCTGCAGCACGGTCTTCATGCCGTGCTGCTCATCCACCCGTGCCGGACCACGTGACTTCAGCCCGCCCAGCTGCTGCCACAGGCCCTGCAGGCGGGTTGCGGGAACGTCCTTGGCCAGCTCCGGGGTGAACATGGCTTCGGCAGCTGCGATGTCGCCGTCCTGCAAGTGGTCCAGCAGCTGGCTGGCGGTCTGTTCGGGGCTGGCGGCGTGGGCGCTCATCGTCACCGTCGCCAGCAGCAGCGTGATCGTCGCAAGCAAGGCGCGCATGTCACTGCTCCTTCTTGAAGACCAGCATCGCCTTGCCCCAGGACGGCGGCAGGACCACATTGACCAATTCCCAGCCCTGCGCGCCATGGCGGTTGAGCTCGGACTGGATGTCTTCCTGCTTGAGCCCGGTCCAGGTGGGCTTTACTTCGACGGTCAAGTAACTCCAGCGCTTGCTCATTCCTTGTTCTCCGGCGTCGGGGTGGGTTTCGGCAGGCGTCCTGCTTTGCGCAGCGCGTCGCGCAGCACGTATTCAATCTGCGCGTTGAGGCTGCGCAGCTCGTCGTCGGCCCAGCGCTGCGCCGCCGCCAGGACGTCGGCATTGATGCGCAGCGGGTAGGCTTTCTTTTCTGTCATGCGGAAGGCTCAGTACAGCCGGCTCAATACAGCGAGCCGGCGTTGACGATGGGCTGGGTGCCCCGGTCCGAGCACAGTACCGTAAGCAGGTTGCTGACCATGTGTGCCTTGCGTTCTTCATCCAGCTGCACCACGCCGTTCTTCTGCAGCTCGGCCAGGGCCATTTCGACCATGCCCACCGCACCGGCGACGATACGGGTGCGTGCCGCGATCACCGCATTGGCCTGCTGGCGCTGCAGCATGGCCTGGGCGATTTCCGGGGCGTAGGCGAGGTGGCTGATGCGCGCATCAAGCACCTGTACACCGGCATCGGCCAGGCGTTCGGCCAGTTCGTCCTTGAGGTGCTGGGAGATTTCGGCGGCATGGCTGCGCAGCGCCAGCTGGCCTTCCTCGTGCTGGTCATAGGGATAGCTGGTGGCCATCGCGCGCAGCGCCGATTCGGACTGGATGTGCACGAAGCTTTCGTAATCGTCCACGTTGTAGACGGCCTCGGAGGCATCGACCACCTGCCAGACGATGACCGCGGCGATTTCAATCGGGCTGCCATCCAGTTCGTTGACCTTGAGCTTGCCGCTTTCGAAGTTGCGCACGCGCTGGCTGACCTTCTTCTTGGCGAAGAAGGGGTTGTTCCAGCGCAGGCCGTTGTCCTTGACGGTGCCCACGTACTTGCCGAACAGGCTGAGCACGGCGGCCTGGTTGGGCTGCACGGTGTACAGGCCGGTCAGGCTGAGCAGGGCGACGAGGGCCAGCAGCACGCTGCCGAACAGCAGCCCGCCGTTGACGTTACCGCGCTGTGCGCCGGCTACGAACATCCAGACGGCCACGGCGCACAGGGCCAGCACGGCCAGCAGGAACGGCAGGCCGGAAAGCGAGCGGACGGGTTTTTCCTTCATGGCGGGGCTTCCTTGGGTGGGTTTGGTATTTGATATCAAAATGATATCAAGCGTGCAAGTGCCCCCGGCCCCGGGCCGGACGCCCTAAAATGCCTTCCCGTCCCTTTGACCCCCTCGGAACGCCCCATGACCACGCTTGGTACGCCGCTGTCTCCTTCCGCCACCCGTGTGCTGCTGCTGGGCTCGGGCGAACTGGGCAAGGAGGTCGCCATCGAACTGCAGCGGCTGGGCGTGGAGGTGATCGCGGCCGACCGTTACGCCGATGCACCGGCGATGCAGGTGGCGCACCGCTCGCATGTGATCGACATGCTGGACGCGATGGCGCTGCGCGCGCTGATCGCGCAGGAGCAGCCGCACCTGATCGTGCCGGAGATCGAGGCGATCCATACCGAAACCCTGGTGCAGCTGGAGCAGGAAACCGGCCAGCGGGTGGTGCCGACCGCGCGCGCGGCCCGGCTGACCATGGACCGTGAAGGCATCCGCCGGCTGGCGGCGGAAACGCTGGGCCTGCCGACTTCGCCGTACCGCTTCGTCGACACCGAGGCGGAGTACCGTGCGGCGGTGGCAGCGATTGGCCTGCCGTGCGTGGTGAAGCCGGTGATGTCGTCGTCGGGCAAGGGCCAGAGCACGCTGCGCAGCGAGGCAGACATCGCGCCGGCGTGGGACTACGCGCAGACCGGCGGCCGTGCCGGCGCGGGGCGCTGCATCGTGGAAGGTTTCATCGACTTCGATTACGAGATCACCCTGCTGACCGTGCGCCATGCAGGTGGCACCTCGTTCTGTGCGCCGATCGGGCACTGGCAGAAGGACGGCGATTACCGTGAAAGCTGGCAGCCGCAGCCGATGTCGCCGCGCGCGCTGGCACGGGCGGAGGAGATTTCGCAGGCGATCACCGATGACCTGGGCGGCTGGGGCCTGTTCGGGGTGGAGCTGTTCGTGAAGGGCGACGAGGTGTGGTTCAGCGAGGTCTCGCCGCGTCCGCACGACACCGGGCTGGTGACCCTGGCCTCGCAGGACCTGAGCGAGTTCGCGCTGCATGCACGGGCGATTCTGGGCCTGCCGATCCCGGTCATCCGTCAGAGCGGTCCCTCGGCGTCCTGCGCGATGCTGGCGCATGGCGAGGGCGTGCCGTTCTTCAGCAACGTGGAGCAGGCGCTGGTGCATCCGGATTCGGCGCTGCGCCTGTTTGGCAAACCGAGCGTGCACGGGCATCGCCGCGTGGGCGTCACCTTGGCGCGTGGCGCGGATATCGACGAGGCGCGGAAGATCGCGCGTGAGGCGGCCGAGGCGATCCAGATCGAGCTGCGCTGAACGGCCGCGACGACCACCGGGCGTCGCCTACCGATCCCGCACAAACCGGTAGGTGCCGACCGTTGGTCGGCACGCTTTTTACCGCACGTCCACCCACACCAGATGGTGGTCGCTGCCATCGGCAATCTTCGCTTCGGCACTTTCATTGGCCGGCCAGAACACGCCGCTGCTCACATACTCGAAACCGGTCGAGGGCAGCACGTAATCCAACCGCATGGTGCCGGCCTTGGGGCCGAAATCACCGGTGGCGTGGAACGGTGCACCCTTGCGCACGATGCCTGCGGCCGCATAGGCCGCGCTGGTCTGTTCGGCACCGACGCTGCGCGGAGTGGGGTAGCGCAGCACGCGCGCATTCTCGATCAGCTCGACAATGGCGTCGTGCTGGCCATCGCCATCCACCGGATCGTTGTTGAGGTCACCCAGGATCACGAAGCGCGCATCCTGCGCCAGGCCGCCGCACTGGCCGCGGTCGTCACACAGCCAAGGCTTGTCACCGGCAGACAGGTATTGCTGCCACAGCCGCAGTTCATCGCCGTTACGCTGCGCGTTGCGCTTCTCCGGACCGTCGAACACCGGCGGCGTAGGGTGCGAGACAAGCGCGTGCACAACGCCTTCGGGGGTCTTCACTGGCACGTCCCAGTGCGACTTGGAGGACAGCCGCAGCTGCGACCACACCTGTGCGCTGTAGAACGGCTTGCCGGTACGCGGGTCGACCGGATTCACCGCCCCAGGCAGGGTGTTCCACTTCAGCATCTGGAAGGTGCGCACCTTGGCTTCGTCGATCGGGTAACGCGACAGCACCAGCATGCCGTACTGGCCGGGGTGCAGGCCGTAGCCCCAGGCGTCGTTGCCGCGCGAGCGGCCTTCGCCGCCGGTTTCACCGTTGTTGTCCAGGTCCAGCCCGCTGGGCACGCCGGTGTTGACGGGGGCGAGGTAGCGGTAGGGATACTTCAGCGGCTCGCCGCCGCCGGGCTGGGCGGTTTCCAGATAGCGCTGCTGGAACAGGTCGGCGGCGCGGTGCTCATGGTCGAAGTCGAATTCGTTCAGCAGCACCAGGTCCGGGCGGACCTGCTGCAGCACCGCGGCGATCTTGCGCGCGTGTGCGCTGTCGCCTTCCAGCTCGGCGATCAGGCCGCCGCGCTCGTCGCTGTACAGCGAGGTGTTGTAGGTGGCGATCCGCAGCGGTGCCGGCTTGGAGTCAGGCATGGCAGCGGTCCGGTTCGGGGTCTGGGCGCAGCCGCTGCAGAGCAGGGCCAGGGCGAGGAACAGGGCAGGGGTCTTCATCTGCCTATTTTACCTGCGTGCATTGCAGGGGCGCGTCAGCGCCCGTCCAGTTCATCGTCGAAGTCGTGCCAGCGCCGGCCGTCGTAGGCCTCCAGCGGGCGGAAGCGGCGCTTGTAGTCCATCTTGCGGTGGTCGCGGATCCAGTAGCCCAGGTACAGGTGCGGCAGGTTCTCGCGCCGCGCCCAGGCGATCTGCTGCAGGATGCCGAAGGTGCCGAGGCCGCGATGGGCCTGCTCCGGGTCGAAGAAGGTGTACACCGCCGATAAGCCCTGCGCGGTGACATCGGTGACCGCCACCCCCAGCAGTTCGCCGCGATGGCCGTCATGGGCCGGCGCACGCATTTCAAGGAAGCGGCCCTGCGACCACTGCCCGATCAGGAACTGGTCGAACTCGTGCGGGCCGTGGTCGTCCATGCCGCCTTGCGCGTGGCGGTGGGTGAGGTAGCGGTGGTACAGCGCAAACTGTTCCTCGGTTTGCTCAGCGGCGACGATGCGCACTTCCAGGTCGGCATTGCGGGCCAGGCAGCGGCGCTGGCTGCGGTCCGGCGTGAAGCGCGCCACCGGGATGCGCACCGACACGCAGGCGTGGCAGTTGGCACAGTGCGGCCGATAGACCAGGTCGCCGGAGCGACGGAAGCCCCAGCTCAACGCCATCGGGTACAGCGTGCCCAGGCGGGGATCGTGCGGATCCAGGACCAGGTCGCGCGCGGCACGATCCGGCCAGTAACCACAGGGGTGGTCCCCGGTCTGGAACAGTCGCAACTCGTCGTCGCGGTCGCCGTGTATCGCCATGCCCACAGCATAGCGCCGGGCCGTCGCAACCGCCGCGACTGTCTGCTACATGAACGCGACCGGTGCCACTGTCAACGCGGCAGACGCTGGCGCGTTTTCCCTGGCGTGGGTGCCAACGCACCGCACAGCCAACCCCTGATACCGGAGTGATTCCATGCGCAACCGCAAACCCCTTCTGCTGCTGGCCCTGCTGATGACCACCGGCGCTGCCGGCCTGGCGGTGGCCGCCGACACCCCGACCGCTGGTGACAAGCCGGCCCGCGTGAAGCTGGACACCAATGGTGATGGCTTCATCGACCGCAGCGAAGCTGCCAAGGCTCCTCGCCTGGCCGAGAAGTTCGACACCCTGGATGCGAACAAGGACGGCAAGCTGTCGCGCGAGGAAATGCCGCGCTGGCACGGCAAGCGCCACGGCCGTGGCCCGGGCATGCATGACCGCATGGCCAAGCTGGACGTGAACAAGGACGGCCGCACCAGCCGCGAGGAAGCCAAGGCTGATCCGCGCCTGGCCGAGCGCTTCGACAAGGTGGACCTCAACAAGGACGGTTACCTGGACAAGGCCGACCGCGAGCTGGGCATGAAGCAGCACCGTGATGCGTGGTTTGCCGCTGCCGATACGAACGAGGACGGCCAGCTGAGCAAGGCCGAGTTTGACAGTGCCAAGTCGCCGTTCAGCGGCCCGCGCGGTGGCAAACCGCCGGTGCACTGATCAACCCTGCTTGTCGTAGAGCCGGGCTTGCCCGGCTGCTTTTCCCGGGATGCCGGGCTTGCCCGGCTGATCGTGGAACCCGAACAACCCCGGTCATTGACCCGCGTTGTTAGTTGCCCGGCAAGCCCGGCCCAACCCAGGCGCAAAG
>JAEXNZ010000540.1 GCA_023439425.1 Pseudomonadota bacterium | reverse complement strand
TACTACTTCGGTTCGCTGGCGCTGCTGATCCTGGTCAACCAGATATTGACCGGCATCTTCCTCACCATGCACTACAAGACCAGTGCCGCCGAGGCCTTCACCTCGGTGGAACTGACGATCATGCGTGACGTCGACTGGGGCTGGCTGATCCGCTACATGCACTCCACCGGGGCCTCGCTGTTCTTCATCGTGGTCTACCTGCACATGTTCCGCGGGTTGCTGTACGGCAGCTACAAGAAGCCGCGCGAGCTGGTCTGGATCCTGGGCATGCTGATCTACCTGGTGCTGATGGCGGAAGCCTTCATGGGCTACGTGCTGCCCTGGGGCCAGATGTCGTTCTGGGGCGCGAAGGTGATCATCTCGCTGTTCGGGGCCATTCCGGTGATCGGCAATGGTCTGACCGAATGGATCATGGGCGATTACCTGCCCAGTGATGCCACCGTCAACCGCTTCTTCGCCCTTCATGTGATCGCGCTGCCGCTGGTGCTGCTGCTGCTGGTGGTGCTGCATATCGGCGCATTGCACGAGGTGGGGTCCAACAACCCCGACGGGGTGGAGATCAAGAAGGGGCCGAAGGGCAACCGCTGGTCCGCCACGGCACCGGCCGATGGCATTCCGTTCCATCCGTATTACACGCTCAAGGATGCAGTGGGGGCCGGTTTCCTGCTGGTCATTGCCGCCTTCATCATCTTCTTCGCGCCGGGCTTCGGTGGGCTGTTCCTGGAGCACGACAACTTCACCGAGGCCAACCGCCTGGTGACCCCGGAGCACATCAAACCGGTGTGGTACTACACGCCGTATTACGCGATGTTGCGGGTGGTGCCGAACAAGCTGGGCGGCGTGCTGGTGATGTTCTCGGCCATCGCGATCCTGTTCCTGGTGCCCTGGCTGGACAAGGCCAAGGTCAAGTCGGAGCGCTATCGCGGCTGGATTTCCAAGGTCATGCTGGGTGTGCTGGCGGTGTGCTTCATCTGGCTGGGCGTGATCGGTTCCGGCCCGGGTACCGATGTGCACGAGACCTACATCGGCCGCGTGCTGACCTTCCTCTATTTCGCCTTCTTCATCACCATGCCGATATGGACCAAGCTGGACAGGACCAAACCGGTACCGGACCGGGTGACCATGCATGACTGACCATTGGATTGTGCGGCTGGCCTGCGCGGCCATGCTGATGCTGGCCGGCACCGTGGCCGGTGCCGCCGAGGGCGGCAAGACGCTGCAGGCCGGCAATGACCTGGGCGACCGGGCGTCGCTGCAGCGCGGCGCGCAGCTGTACATGAACTACTGCTCCGGCTGCCACGCACTGAAATACCTGCGCTATTCGCGCATGGCCAAGGACCTGGGCCTGTCCGAAGAAGAGGTGATGAACAACCTCAACTTCACCGGCGCGGCCATCGGCGAAACCGTGGGTGTCACCCTGCCCAAGGCCGAGGCCGAGAAGTGGTTCGGCAAGATGCCGCCTGATCTCACCCTGATTTCGCGGGTGCGCGGCAGTGACTGGGTCTACACCTACCTCAAGTCGTTCTATCTGGATCCCAGCCGGCCGCTGGGCTGGAACAACGCGCTGTTCCCGAATGCGTCCATGCCCAACCCGCTGTGGGAAATGCAGGGTCTGCAGCACGCGGTGCACGGCAAGCCCGAGTCACCCGGGGCCGATCCGCCGGTGACCGGGCTGAACATTGTGCAGCCGGGCAATGTGGACGCTGGCCAGTATGACCAGGCGGTTCGGGACATCACCAATTTCCTCGAGTACGCCGGTGAACCGGCCGCGCTCAAGCGCCAGCAGCTGGGCGTCTGGGTGATTCTGTTCCTGGCCTTCCTGACCTTCCTGTTGTATCTGCTGAAGAAGGAATACTGGAAAGACGTGCACTGAGCTTCACGCGCCCATCAACCCTTTGACCTATTGGCTTTTGTGATGAGGGGTTGCACACTCGGGCACTGGGACGACTGTCGGCAATGGGCCGGCAGCGCCGATACGGCCGACGGATTCGGTCGTTGGAGAGCCTTTGATGGCGGCGAGCGTACGCATGCGGAATACCCTGACGCTGTTTTCCTCGAACGATGATGTCCTGTGCCACCGCGTGCGCCTGGTGCTGGCCGCCAAAGGGGTCACCTATGATTTCGTGCCGGTCGACCCGCAGAACCCGCCGGAAGACCTGATCGACCTCAATCCGTACCATTCGGTACCCACCCTGGTGGAGCGCGAACTGGTGCTGTACGCGGCCTCGGTGGTCAGCGAGTATCTGGATGAGCGCTATCCGCACCCGCCGTTGATGCCGGTGGACCCGCTGTCCCGCGCCCGCATCCGTCTGGCCATGCTGCGCATCGAGCACGACTGGGTGCCGCAGGTGCAGGCGATCCAGCTGGGCAACAAGACCCAGGCCGAAGCCGGCCGCAAGCGTCTCAAGGAGTTGCTGACCAGCTCGGTGCCGCTGTTCAAGGCCAGCAAGTTCTTCCTGAATCCTGAAATGAGCCTGGCCGATTGCGCCATGGCTCCGATCATCTGGCGTCTGCAGTCGCTGGACGTCGCGCTGCCCAAGGATGGCAAGGCCATCGAGGACTATGGCAACCGCATCTTCCGTCACCCCGGCTTCATCCGCAGCCTGACCGACCAGGAAAAGAAGCTGCGCGAGTTACCTGTGTGACCTCAGCCCGGCCGTGCGCGTACACTGGTCACCGGTATTCACGCTGATAATCAGCCGGGCATGGCCCGGCGCACCCCATGACTGAAGATACATTCCGCATGACCAGCCACCGCCCGTACCTGCTGCGGGCGCTGGTGCAATGGATCAACGACAACCAGCTCACCCCGCATATCCTGGTCGACGCCGGCATGCCGGGCGTGCAGGTGCCGCCCAGCGCGATCAAGGACGGCCGGGTAGTGCTGAACATCGCCGACCGTGCCGTGATGGGGCTGGAGATCGACAACACCTGGGTCAGCTTCGCGGCACGCTTTTCCGGCGTGAGCCACCCGGTGCAGGTGCCGATTTCGGCTGTGCTGGCCGTGTATGCCCGCGAAACCGGGCAGGGCATGGCGCTGCCCGACGATATTCCGGGCCATGAGCCCAGCCTGGACGACGACGATACGCCGCCGGATGACACGCCTACCCCGGACGACACCCCGCCCAAGCCCAGTGGCGGCCGCCCGCATCTGCGCGTGGTGAAATGAAAAAAGCCGCCCCTGGGGCGGCTTTTTCATTACACGTCTTCGGCTCCGCGCGTATCCGGCGACTGCCGGATTTCGCTGATGCGTGCGGCCGAGGGCCCCACGAACGCCACCAGCTGGTCGCCGCGCAGCACCATGCGGCCGGTATGACGGTCGATGCCGTCATGCGAGTACTCGAACCGGTAAGTGCGCTCCCAGCCCAGCCAGCCGTTGTCCTTGCGGCACACCCGGATGCTGCTGGCATGCACGGCCTGGTCCAGCCACTGCACATCGGCCGCGCGACAGGCATTACGGCCCAGCTCGATGGCGCGCTCGGCCGCCGCCCGCGAGGAATTCCAGAAGGCGTAGGCAAACGCGCCGGCAATCATCAACAGGATCAAGCTGGGCATCGAAGACTCGTCAAGGCGCAATGTCGTTAGCGACCAAGATGGCGACGTATCCTTCTTACTTCAAGCGCCGTAGAGCCACGTCCTACGTGGCTTCGCGGTGCGGGAACGGAATGCAGCCACGCAGGGCGTGGCTCTACGGCGACGTCCGTGGCGGCTGTGGCTGCGGTCGCGGCGGAACCACGCGCGGGAACGTCGGCTTCTGCGGCGGTGGGGTTGCCGGCACGCCGGGCTGGGCGGGCACGGGTGATGGCTGGGTAGCCGGTGTGGATGCGGGCACCGGCCCTGGCGTGTAGCCCATGGGCGATGCCGCCACCAGCTTCAGCAGCGCCGCCCAGTCCTGACGGTTGAAATTGCATTCGTCCTCGCGGCCGGGCGTGCATCCGACGTCATAGGGACCGTAGGATCGGGCCGGCGGCAGCTGGATGCGGCCGCTACGGTCCAGCGGCAGCTTGCGCATCGCCACTGTGTTCATGACATTGCCGCCGATCAGGTACAGGGTGTGGTCGCCGCCCATGTTGGCCGCGACCACCACCTCGCAATGCGATTTCCAGTTCTCCACCTTGCCCCCGCTGAGCTGCTGCACCAGCCCGGCGTAGCTCAGCGTTTCGTCGCGGTCGCGCAGGTAGCACAGCAGGTCGCCCGGCGCGGGTTTTTCCAGCGCCGGGTCGGTCATCCGGTACGGCCCGCTGTTCTCGTACGCCGCACGGATGTAATCGATGTGGCGCGGAGAACGGGTGAAACCCGGCACGCCGGCGCGGCTCATCACCCAGGAAATGAAGGCCGCCGACCACGGGTTGTCGATGATGAAGGCGCGGCAGTCGCTGTCGGTGTAGCGCGTACCGAACGGTTGCATGCAGCTCGTCGCGCCGGGCTGGCTGCCCATCGGGCCCAGGGTGCCGCTGTCGCGCCAGTAGGCGACCACGCGTTGCCACGCAGGCATGCCGTCGTCAGACAGGTACAGGCGCTCGGCCTCGCTGACGCCGAGATTGGCGGCCCGACCTTCGCCGTCGATGAAGGGCCGGTACCACAGCCGGTGTTCGTTGCAGGCGGTGCGGACGATGCTGACGGCCAGCGGGCTCAGTCCATAGCGGGGCGGGATATCGCAGACTTCGGCAGCCGCCGCGGTAACGGGGACGGCGGCGAGCAGCAGGCAGACGGGCAACAGCATCCGGCGCATGCGCGTTCTCCGGTGGGGGTAGCCAGAGCGTCGCAGACCCGGGTTGCGCGTTTCGTGAAAGCCGCACGACCATCTGCGCCTGGCACGACCAACGGTCGTGCGCTACCCGGCCGGTAGGTGCCGCAAGCAGCGGCAGGGCCGCTGCTAACGTCGCTTGCGACGGCCCGCAGGGTGGCCGCCGAAGGCGGTCATACCGTTGGTCGGCACGACGTCAATGCTTGGGCGGATCGCCCAGCTTCAGCGACAGATCAATCGCCTGCACATGCTTGGTCAATCCCCCGATCGAGATGCAGTCCACGCCGTCCTCGGCGATCGACCGCAATCCCGCCAGGTCGACACTGCCGGACACTTCCAGCGGAATCCGCCCGGCGGCGATCTTCACCGCCTCACGTCGCAGATCCGCATCGAAGTCATCGATCAGAATCCGGTCGCAGCCCACCGCCAGCGCTTCGCGCAGCTGATCCAGATCCTCAACCTCGACCACCAGCGGCAGCTGCGGCCACTGCGTGCGTGCAGCCTGCACCGCAGCGCTGAGTGAGCCGGCGGCGCGGATGTGGTTTTCCTTCAACATCACCGTGTCGAACAGGCCCAGGCGATGGTTGTCACCGCCGCCGCAGCGCACCGCGTACTTCTGTGCCACGCGCAGGCCGGGCAGGGTCTTGCGCGTGTCCAGGATCCGCGTGCCGGTGCCGGCCACGGCCGCCACGTAGCGGGCGGTGGTGGTGGCGGTGCCGGACAGGGTCTGCAGGAAATTGAGCGAGGTGCGCTCGGCGCTGACCAGGCTGCGGTTGCGCCCCTGCAGCGTCGCCAGCACGGTGCCCGCCTGTACCGCGTCGCCTTCCGCTACGCGCCAGTCGATCTGCACATCGGGGTCCAGCGCCCGGTGGGTGGCGTCGAACCATGGCCGGCCGGCAATCACCGCGTCCTGCTTGCACAGCAGGTAGGCGCGGTCAGGGCGGTCCGGCAGCAGGGCGGCGGTGACGTCGCCGCTGCCGATGTCCTCGGCCAGAGCGCGGGCCACGTCCGCCTCGACCTGTGCGGCCTCAGGCGGCAGCAGGGCAGGGCTCATTGCGCCGGGAAGTCGGCGATCTGCGCGGTGGCGATGGCTTCTTCGGCCAGCAGCACCGGAATGCCGTCGTCCACCCGGAATACCTGCTTGCCGTCGCGGGTCAGCAGGGCTTCGCGCAGAGGCTGGCTCTGCGGGCTGCCGTCGGCCTTGGTCACGGACCCGGCCGAAATGGCCTGGTTGAGGGCCTCCAGGCCCTTCGCGGTGAGCAGGGACAGGGGCTGGCGGGCGTCCGGCGACACCAGCAGGTCAAGCAGCTTGCGATCCATGGGTTCTTCGTCTTGCGTGGAAGACGGCTAGAATACGTCTTTAAGGTAGGTGACGGCCAATGACCCCCAACCCCGCAGTGCCGCTCGTCGGCATCATCATGGGCTCCCGCTCGGACTGGGAAACCATGCAGCACGCCGCGCAGAAGCTCGATGCCCTCGGTGTTCCCTATGAAGTGAAAGTGGTCTCGGCGCATCGCACGCCGGACGTGCTGTTCACCTACGCCGAACAGGCCGGCGCACGCGGTCTGCGCGCCATCATCGCCGGCGCTGGCGGTGCCGCCCACCTGCCGGGCATGGTCGCGGCCAAGACCGCGGTGCCGGTGCTGGGCGTGCCGGTGCAGTCCAAGGCCCTCAACGGCATGGATTCGCTGCTGTCGATCGTGCAGATGCC
>JAEXNZ010000531.1 GCA_023439425.1 Pseudomonadota bacterium | reverse complement strand
ACGGCGTGTTGCTGCAGCATCGCTTCGGGCCCGCCGCCCCCCCCCGCCAGCGCCTCCTCCCAGCGCCCCGCGTCCGCCAGCGCCACGCCGTAGTCGTACAGGCCCAGCGGCAGCAGGCCCACGCAATCGGGCTGACGCCAGATCTCCACCGCGCGGGCAAAGTCCTCCACTGCCTGCGCGGTGTCGCCGCGCTCGCGCGCCAGGTGGCCCATGGCGTTCCAGTTGGCCCCGGTATCGCGGTGCCGATCGCCCAACGCCTGCCGGGTCAACCGATGTACTTCCTGCAGGGTCGCTTCGGCCTCGGCCAGATCGCCACGTTGCAGCGCCAACGTGCCGCGCAGGCGGCGGATGCCCAGGGTTTCGGGGTGGTCGGGGCCGTACAGGCCGAGCGCGTCGTTCCACGCCATGTGCAGGTGCTGCGAGGCAGCGTCCAGGTCACCCTGCGCGGCCAGCGTTTCCCCCAGGTGGCGGCGCAGGGTGACCCGCTGCGGGTCACGCTCGCTGGTGCGCAGCTGCAGCAGCTGCAGCGCCTGCCGATAGCCCGCCAATGCGGCTTGGGTACGGCCTTCGTCGCTGTCCAGCGCGGCCACGTCGGCCAGACTTTCCGCCGTGCTGGTGGTGTCCTTGAGTACGTCGCGGCGCAGGGTAAGCGCCTGGGTGAAAGCGTCGCGTGCGGGTCGTCGATAACCCAGCAACTGCTGGCAGCGGCCGAGCTGGGCGTGGTATTCGGCCACCAGCGACGGGAACGCGTGCTGGTGCTGCGCGGCCAGCGCCTGCATCGGGCCAAGATGGGCCACACATTCGCGCGACCGCCCCAGCATGCGCAGGGCGCGCCCGCGCTGGGTGACTGCTTCCAGCTGCAGCTCTGGCGGTACGTTGTCCACCTGCTCCAGCAGCGCGCGCTGCCGGTCCAGCGTCTGCAGCGCCAGCTGGTAATCGCCAAGGCCAATGCGCAACCGCCCGATCACCCCTTCCAGGTCGGCCAACGGCAAGGGCTGGTCGGCCAGCTCGGCTTCGCCGCGCTGCTGCCCGGTTGCCAGCATCTGGCGGACGTCGAAGCTGCCGTGTCGCGCACTGGCCGCGCGGTCGAACAGGCCGATGGTGAAGTCCTGCATGGCCTGCGCACGGGCAATCTCGCGCCGCGCCTGCTGCATCTGCCACACGGCCAGCACCGCCAGCACCAGCAGGGCGAACACGCTGACCGCGCCCAATGCCACGCCCCAGCGGTGACGGCCCAGGTACTTGCGTAGCCGGTACAGCGCGCGCTGCGGGCGCGCGTGAATGGGGCGTCCCTCCAGAAAGCGCTGCACGTCCTGCGACAACGCCTCCACCGAGGCATAACGCTGCGCCGGCTCCTTCTGCAGCGCCTTCAGCAGAATGGTGTCCATGTCGCCGCGCAGACGGCGTGCCAAGCGGCGGATGGCAGCGGTCGGTTCGGGGTCGGCCCCCTCCCTGCGCAGCAACAGGCTCGAGGCACGCGGGGCGTTCACCTCCAGAATCGAACGCTCCCATTCGGCGTCGCTGAGCCGGCGCAGCCGATACGGCTTGCGCCCGGTGATGACCTCGAACAGCACCACGCCCAACGAGTACACGTCGGTCAGCGTGGTCACCGGTTCGCCGCGCACCTGCTCCGGCGCGGCGTAGTGCAGGGTGAAGGCACGCGCTTCGGTGGGCGGGTGCGCCCCCGGATCGCGCGGTTGTTCGTCATCCAGCAGCTTGGCAATGCCGAAGTCCAGCAGCTTCACCTCACCGTCTGCGGTAACCAGAATGTTCGAGGGCTTCAGGTCACGGTGCACGATCAGGTTGGCGTGGGCGTGGCTGACCACCGCGCATACCTGCTGCATCAGCTTCAGCCGGCGCTCCAGCGGCAGCTGCAGGCGCTGGCAGTAGTCGGTGATCGGCTCGCCTTCCACGTAGGCCAGCGCCAGATAGGGCTGGCCCTGCAGATCGATGCCGGCGTCCAGCAACTGCGCCAGGTGCGGGTGCTGCAGGCGCGCCAGAATTTCGCGTTCACGGCTGAAGCGTTGGCGCAGGCCGGGGTCGGCATAGCCGCTGCGCAGCAGTTTCAGTGCGACCTGGCGTTCGTACAGCCCGTCGGCGCGTTCGGCCAGCCAGACCTCGCCCATGCCGCCCTCGCCCAGCCTGCGCAGCAGGCGGTAGGGGCCGATGCGCGTGCCCTCACGGCTGTCTTCTGGTGCAGCCGTCCACAGCGGCTGCGCCATGAAATCGTGGCTGTCGGCTTCATGCTGCAGCAGCCGCTCCACTTCCCCGGCCAGGGTCGGGTCGGACGCGTGCAGCCGGGCCAGGCGCGCGGCGCGCTGGTCGGGGGGCAACTCCAGCAACTGATCCAGCAGCGACGACAACTGCTGCCAGCGCCCTGCTTCCATACGATCGATCTCCGACCGCCGTTGAACCGCTCAGTCTTCGCGCACCGAGGCCAGCAGGAACAGCCGCGCCTTCTGCCAGTCACGGCGGATGCTGCGTTCCGAACGCTGGCACAGATCGGCGATTTCCTGCTCCGACAACCCGGCGAAATAACGCAGCTCGACCACCTTGGCCAGGTGCCCATCCACCGCCTGCAGGCGCGCCAGCGCCACGTCCAGCGCCAGCAGGTCTTCGTCCAGGCGCACGCCGCTGCTGCTGTTCTCGGGAATCTCCGCGACCCGCTTCAGGTCACCGCCACGCTTGCGTGCCAGACGGTTGCGGGCGTAATCCACCACCACGCTGCGCATGGCCGACGCCGCATAGGCGAAAAAGTGCGCGCGGTCTTCAAAGCGTGCCGCGCCGCGTGCGCCCAGCAGCTTCAGGTAGGACTCGTGCACCAGCGAGGTGGCATCCAGCGTGCGGCCCTGCTGGCCGGCCAACTGGCGTCGGGCCATGGTGTGCAGCTCCTGGTACAGCAGGGTCAGCACCCGATCAAGCGCGGCACGGTCGCCCGAGCGGGCCGAATCCAGCCATACGGTGATATCCGGGCCTTCGTCCATGCCAAACCCCCGCCGGTGACGTTGGGCCGACTATAGCGCCCGCGTGAGCCTAAAAGTGCGACTCAGCGCTGGCAATGGCTGCACCACACACTGGCGCGCTGGCCAATGGTGGCGTGGCGCAGCGGCCGCCCGCACTGCCGGCAGGGCTCGCCTTCACGCCCGTAAACCAGCAGTTCCTGCTCGAAGTAGCCAGGCGCGCCATCCGGGTTGATGAAGTCGCGCAGGGTGGTGCCGCCGCGGGTGATGGCATGGCCGAGGATCTGCTTCACCGCCGCGCCCAGGCGCTGGTAGCGCTCACGCGAGATTTTGCCCGCTTCACGCAGCGGGTTGATGCCGGCCATGAACAGGCTTTCCGCCGCATAGATGTTGCCCACCCCGACCACGACCCCCTGATCCATCAGGAAGGTCTTCACC
>JAEXNZ010000399.1 GCA_023439425.1 Pseudomonadota bacterium | reverse complement strand
GCCTGGGTGGGCAGACCGCGACCGCAGCCCCGGCGCAGCCGTAATCGATGTTCACGGGGTGCGGCGTTACCGCACCCCGTGCATCATCCGGCGCAGCAGCGGTGCGCTCAGCAGCGCCACCACCGCGCAGCCCAGCCCGATCCACATCAGCAGCCAGAACAGGTGTTCATAGCTGGCGGCGGCGCTGGCGATGTTCAGCGTTTCGCCTTCCGGCACTTCAATTGCGGCCAGCTTGCCGAACAGCGCCGCCAGGGTTTCCGAGAACGCGGTGGCCAGGAACCAGGTGCCCATCATCAGGCTGACCACACGCGGTGCGGCCAGCTGGGTGACGGCCGACAGGCCGACCGGCGACAGGCACATCTCGCCGATTTCCAGCACCAGGTAGGCCAGCACCAGCCACCACACGCTGGCCATCTGCCCGGTCGCGCCGCCCTGCTGGGCCGCCAGAGCCAGTGGAATGAATGACCGCGCGGCGAACACCAGGCCATAGGCGGATTTAAGCGGCTTGGAAGGATCCAGCCGACGCCGGTCCAGCCACGCCCACAGGGCGGCAAACAGCGGGGCCAGCACCACCAGGAACAGGCCACCCAGGTAGGTCAGCGAACCGGCGGTCTGCGGAATCACCAGGCAGTCGCGGATCAGCATCACCAGCATCAGCGCGACGATGGCGATGAACACAGTGCGTGGGGCCGATGAGGCAGGATTGCGCTCGGACAGGCGCGCGGCCACCACGAACCCCAGCGGTGCCAGCAGCAGCGAGGCGATCGACCACGGCAGCGGGGTGCCGCCCTGGATCACCAGCGCGGGCACCAGGTCCTTGGTCAGCATGCGGTCGGTGAAGGTCACCCAGGAGCCATAGGTCTGCTCGTAGAGGGTGAAGAACACCAGCGCCATGAAGATCAGCGCCATCAGCGCGATCATCTGCTGGCGCTGCACCGGCGTGCAGCGGGTGCCGGTGAACCAGGCAAACCACAGCAGCACTGCGCCCAGCACCACGATCATCAGCATCAAGGCCAGGCTGATCTCACCGCCCAGCGCGAAGGCACCGTTGGCGGCCGCCCACATCAGGGCCGCCACCGGAATCACGCCCAGCACCGCAGCGCTGTAGATCAACCATTCGCGCGGCAGGCCGAACACGCGCTGGCGCAGCGCAGGGGCGTCAGTGGGCTCGGCATGGCCATGCAGATATTTCTGGCCCCACAGGAACATCACCAGCCCCACCACCATGCCGATCCCGGCCGCGCCGAAGCCGTACTTCCAGCCATAGGCCTCGCCCAGGAAGCCGCAGACCAGCGAGGCGAACAGCGCGCCCAGATTGATGCCGGCGTAGAACAGCGAGAAACCGGAGTCGCGGCGCGGATCGTTCTCTGGATACAGCTTGCCGACGATGGTGGAGATGTTGGGCTTGAGGAAACCCACGCCCATGATGATCAGCGCCAGCGACAGGTAGGTCACGCCCAGCGCCGTGGTGTCGCGCACCACCTCGCCGTTGACCCGCGTCGCCGCATGGCCTTCAAACGCCATGCCCAGGTGCCCCAGCACCAGCAGCACGCCGCCGAACACCACGGCCTTGCGCATGCCCAGCCAGCGATCGGCCAGCAACCCGCCGAACACCGGAATGCAGTACACCAGCCCACCGTAGGCCCCGAGCAGGTCCAGCCCGGCCTTGTCACCGAACAGGTGGTACTTGGTCAGGTACAACAGCAGCAGCGCCTTCATGCCGTAGAAGGAGAAGCGCTCCCACATTTCGGTGAAGAAGCAGACGTAGACGCCCTTGGGATGGCCGAGGAAGTCGTCGGAGGCGGGCAGGGCAGTAGTGGTCATCGGGGCGGAAGCGACACAAACAGCCCGCGATTATCACCCCCAACGCCCGTAGAGCCACGCCCTGCGTGGCTTCGACCACATCCGGCACCCCATGACGCCACATCCGGCATTCCCAGCCACGTCGTCGGCCCCCGGTAGGCCACGACCGTTGGTCGTGGCCGCATTACAGATAGCGCAACCACACCAGGTCCTTCCGCCGCGCCTTCAACCGCGCAAACGCCCGCGTCGGCCAATACAGCGCCACCGCCAGCACCGCGGTGATCGCCCACAGCTGCCACACCTGGTCCACCCCGAAATACGTGCCGTGATTGGTTCCCCACACCGCCAAGGCCGCCAGGTACAACAGCTTCAACACATACAGATGCACCAGATAGAAGAACATCGGAGCCGCCCCGATGTCCGCCAGCGGAGCCAGCCGCCGGGCAACCGCAGGCTGCTCGTACAGCCGCAGCAGCAACAGGCCCACCCCCAGTGTCAGCAGCAGGAACAGCAGCGAGGGCGGGTATTTGGTGACGTTGAAGACGCTCATCACGGTCATGCCCACGTCGGCAAAGCCCTGCCACGGGCTGTCGCCGTAGACGTTGAGCGCGCGCAGCAGCGCGAAGCCCAGCAGCGCGCCGCCGCCCGCCCACAGCAGGCGGCGCTGGCGCACCCGGGTGTCGCCGCCGCGCATGAACCAGGGCCCGATCACATAGCCCAGCGCGATCACCCCGAACCACGGCAGCACCGGGTAGGACGTGCGCAGGCGCAGTGCCTCGCCGACCTCGATCCAGTCGCGCTGGTGCAGCACTTTCCACAGCACCGCCCAAGCCCCGTTGCCGTCCACGAGGACGCCATCCAGCAGGTTGTGGCCGGCAATCAGGCCGATGGCAACCACCGCCAGCGCCGCGCGCGGCAGCCACAGCAGGCCGGCCAGCACCACCATGCTCAGGCCGATGGCCCAGATCACCTGCAGGTAGATCACGCTGGGCGGGAACTGGCCGGTCCAGGCGAAGTTCACCACCACCAGTTCCAGCGCGATCAGGAACAGGCCGCGCTTGAGCAGGAATGCCGACGCCGCGCGGCGCGGATCGCGCTGGCCACTGCCGTACAGCCAGGCCGACAGGCCGGTCAGCAGCACGAACACGGGGGCGCACAGATGGGCCAGCAGGCGGCTGGCGAACAAGGCCGGTTCCACCGTGTCCACCGGCATTGGGTCGGGCACCTGTTGGTGCAGGTAGAACGTCTCGCGCACGTGGTCCAGCAGCATCAGCACGATCACCGTGCCGCGCAGCTGGTCGATGGAGGTCAGGCGGGGGGTAGGGGACAAGGTGCGACCCGGGGTGGGTGCGACAGGATATAACATAACTGGTAGTGGCGGGGGGGGGGGCGGGGCCCCCCCCCCCCCG
>JAEXNZ010000344.1 GCA_023439425.1 Pseudomonadota bacterium | reverse complement strand
CGCCGCGCGCTGCTGGAAAAAGAGCAGTTGATGGTGGCCAGCCTGGTGGATGCACTGGATGGCCAGCGCACCCCGGGCGAAGCGGCGGCCGATGCCGCCCGCTTCCGCATGGCGCTTACCGCTTCCTGGCAGACCACCGACTCCTCACCGGTACGGCCAACCGTGGATGACGAACGCGAGCACGTCGGCTTCTACCTGGTGCAGGTGCTGTACAGGGTGATGCCGGTGCTGTACGAATCGCTGCAGCAGGCGCTGCTGGACACCTTTGGGCAGACCCTCCCGCTGCCGCGCCTGCTGCGCTTCGGCACCTGGGTCGGCGGTGACATGGATGGCAACCCGAATGTCGATGCCCGAACCATCCGCAACACGCTGGACGCGCAGCGCCAGGCGGTGCTGGGACGCTACCAGAAAGACCTGCTGCAACTGGCCAGCCTGCTCAGCCAGAGCACCGAGCGGGTTGCGGTCAGCGATGCGCTGCAGGCGCAGGTCGCGCACTACCAGCAGTTGCTGCCGAAGGTGACCTCGCGTCCCCGCCACGCCGACATGCCGTACCGCCTGCTCAACGACCGCATGCGCGCACGGGTGCAGGCTACCCTGGATGACGCCGACGGTGCCTACGCCGGCCCGCACGAACTGGAACACGATCTGCAGCTGATCCTGGACAGCCTGCACGCCAACAAGGGTGATCACGCTGGCGGCTTTGCCGTGCGCCGTCTGCTGTGGCGCGTGCGCACCTTCGGCTTCCATCTGGCGCGGCTGGACGTGCGCCAGGAATCCAGCGTGCACGGCCGCGCCTTGGCCAGCGTGCTGGACGGACAGGAGGCCTGGGACAACGCCGACGCGCTGGCCCGTGCCGAACGTCTGGCCCCGTTCGCCAGCGGCGAGCAGGCATTGCCGCCCAGCACGGAAGAAGGTGGGCAGCGCCTGGACGCCGTGTTCGCCGCGCTGGCCGATGCACGCCAGCGCCACGGCACCGACGCGCTTGGCAGCTACATCATCTCCATGGCCCACGACCGCAGCGACGTACTGGCGGTATTGGCGTTGGCACGGCGTGGCGGACTGGTCGACGACGAAGGTGTGGTGCCGCTGGATATCGCACCGCTGTTCGAAACCGTGGACGACCTCAAGCGCGGCACCGACACGCTGCGCGACCTGCTCGCCGACCCGGTGTACCGCGCTCATCTGCGTGCGCGCGACGACGTGCAGATGGTGATGCTGGGCTATTCGGACAGTGGCAAGGACGGCGGCATTGCCGCCTCGCGCTGGGGCCTGCAGCGGGCGCAGGTGGAACTGCTGGACGTAGCGGCTGGAACCGGCATCCGGTTGACCTTCTTCCATGGCCGTGGCGGTTCGATCAGCCGCGGTGGCGGCAAGACCACCCACGCGGTGGACGCGTCGCCACGCGGCAGCATCGACGGCCGCCTGCGCGTCACCGAGCAGGGCGAGGTGATCCATCGCAAGTACGGCATCCGCGCACTCGCGCTGCGTTCGCTGGAGCAGGCCACCGGTGCAGTGCTGCGCTCCAGCCTGCGCCCGCGTGCGCCCGAGCCGCGCGAAGACCAGTGGCGGCCGGTGATGGACCTGATCGCCGAGCACAGCGCAGCGGCGTACCGTTCTTTTGTTGGCCAGCCCGATTTCATGCAGTATTTCCGCCTGGCTACGCCGATCGATGTGATCGAGCGCATGACCTTGGGCTCGCGTCCTTCGCGCCGGCTCGGCCAGGATGCAGCACTGGGCAATCTGCGCGCGATTCCGTGGGTGTTTGCCTGGAGCCAGGCGCGCGCGGTGATCCCCGGCTGGTACGGGGTGGGCAGTGGTCTGCAGGCGGCGCTGGATGCGGGTCATGAAGAAACCCTGCACGAGATGGCGCGTGACTGGCCGTTCTTCAGCACCTTCCTGGATGACATTGCGATGGTGCTGTCCAAGGGCGACATCACCATTGCCGAGCAGTTCTCGCAGCTGTCCGGTCCGCTGCACGCGCGCTTCTTCCCGCAGATCGAGCAGGAGCTGGCGCTGACCGGAAAGCTGATCCTGGCGCTGACCGGGCAGGGTTCCCTGCTGCAGCATGATCAGCGATTGGCGCTGTCGATCCGGCTGCGCAATCCGTATGTGGATCCGATCAGCGTGCTGCAGGTGGACCTGCTCAAGCGCTGGCGTAAAAGCGGCGGTGAAGATGACGAGGTGTTGCGCGCGTTGGTGGCCTGCGTGAATGGCGTGTCGCAGGGCGTGCAGAATACGGGCTGAGCCCGGTCACGACCAACGGTCGTGACCTACCGATCATCACCACCATCGGAAAGAACCGATTGTCGCCACCGTCGGATAAACCGATCATCGCCACCGTGCGATACACCCGGTAGATCACGACCGTTGGTCGTGATCGCTCACCCCTCGGCCGAGGGCGGATTCGACGCCAGCAACTCGCGCTGGCGCTGCTCCATTTCCGCCCGCAGCTTCCGGCGGATCAGTGCGGCCGCATGGCGGCGGCGCTGGTTGCTGCTGTCCAGTTCCAGCGGTGGCACCGGCGTGGGTTTGCCGTCGTCATCCACGGCGACCATGGTGAAGAAACAGCTGTTGGCGTGGCGGACACTGCGCTTCATGATGTCCTCGGCAACCACCTTCACCCCGATCTCCATCGACGAGGTGCCGGTGTAGTTAACCGAGGCCAGGAAGGTCACCAGTTCACCCACCCGGATCGGTTCGCGGAAGGTGACCTGGTCGACCGACAGGGTCACCACGTAACGACCGGCATAGCGGCTGGCGCAGGCGTAGGCGACCTGGTCGAGCAGGCGCAGCACCGCGCCGCCGTGGACCTTGCCGGAGAAATTGGCCATGTCCGGTGTCATCAGCACGGTCATGGACAGCTGGTGGGATTTGAGTTCGGTGGTCATGCCGCGATTCTATCCGGCATCGCCGCCACCGGTAGTGCCGGCCGCTGGCCGGCAACCACGCAGGCGGTGCGGTTACGCGCTCAACTGCGCCAGTTGCTGTGCCGTCGGGAAGCCCCGGGTCAGATAGCGCGGCGGGTGCAGGTGGCGCGAATCGCGCTCCAGCAAATCGCCCACGATCGCCATCGCCTTGTCCCAGGGCACCCGGATGATCGGCGGCTCATCTTCCGCCGGGATCACCAGTGCCAGGTAGTCCGTCTGTGGAAGCGAGCCATTCACGCCCTCTGTCCAGCTGGCAATCGAGATCCACTCTTCGCCAGTGGCAAACGCCATGTAGGTTGCCACGTGGATGTCCTCGCCATGCGCCTCATGCACGCGCTCGAGCAACTGCTTCTGCACATGGTAGGTATCCTGGCGTAACGTCACGCGCAGCCGGCTCTGCTTCTGCCGCAGCGCCTCGGTGGCAGGTTCCTGCACCACGATGCGACCATCGTCATCGTGGCGCAGCAGCTCCCAGGAAATCGCGCGGCCGGCCTTCACCTCTTCCAGCGCGATGTCGAACATCGCGAGCTGCGCGGCCTCGTCGTTCTCACCGGCCACCATCATCAGGTCACGGGTAGCCAGCAGGAACACCGGTCGCCCGGAAACCGGAACCCGGTTCACCAGTTCCGGCAGCAGGGCGCGGCTGCTGTCGTAGCAGTCCTGCCAGTTGGCGCGGAACAGGCCTTGGGCGATCGGTTCAAAGGGTACCTGCTCCTGATCGCGCAGATTGCGGCGCGCGATGTCCAGGGTTTCATGCAGCGAGACGCCCCAGTCCGCTGCCGGGCCGTCGGTTTTGGTCATCATGTGCTCGGGGTGATCGATGGCGATCAGTTCCACGCACTCTTCGGTGAGCTGGCGGTACTGAAGGGTGTTGGGTACGTCCCACCCTTTCTGCACGATTTCTCCCAGATGGACCTGCTCCAGCTGCGAGAAATTGCGGATGATCGGACGCAGCAAAGGCCGGATCTCATCCCACGTCATTTCGCTGTCATTGCTGGCGTGCATGGCGCGCACGAACTGGTCCAGCGCCTGCTGCTGCTTGCCGCGTTTGGCACTCAGGTAGGCGTGATGGGCGTTGTGCAGGTTGAAATAGGCACCCTTGCCGACCTGCACGCGGAACAGTTCAGCGTCGTAGCTCATCGGCTGGGTGATGCCACTGCGGCGGGCGGTGCTGATGAAGCGTTCGGCGAACGCGTCGTTGTCCGGGGTGTGTTTGAACAGCTTGTCCAGCAGGGCAGAGAGCATGTGCGAGCGTCCTTGGTCGATTACGACATGCTCGCTTGGGGGGAGGACGAATGCAACGGTAGTGCCGGCCGCTGGCCGGCAACCACGCA
>JAEXNZ010000309.1 GCA_023439425.1 Pseudomonadota bacterium | reverse complement strand
ACTTGCTGTTAGCGGTCGGGCCGGCGGCGGGCGGGCACCCCATCATTTCTAGAACCACACCCGCACACCGGCCACCCAGCGTGTATCACGCAGGTGTTCGCCGGCCGCGCGGTGGTAATCGGCGGTGTCGCCAAACACACGCTCATGGCTGATGCCGATGTACGGCGCGAAGCGTCGGCTGAACTCGTAGCGCAGGCGCATACCCGCCTCCACCTTGTTCAGGCCGCTGCCAATGCCGCGCTCCGGCTCGTCCTTGGCGGCAACAGTTGCCTCCACCAGCGGCTGCAGGATCAACCGGTTGGTCAGCAGCAGTTCGTACTCGACTTCAGCCGTGGCCATCACCTGGCCGCCTTCGCCCACATAGGCGGTTGCCGAGGTCTCGAACTTGTACGGGGCCAGTCCCTGTACACCGAACGCGGCCCACGTGCGTGAATCGGCCGGGCGGAAGTCCTGCTTCACTCCGACCAGTACGTCCCACCACGGCGACACGCTGCGCCCATATAGCACCTCCAGGTCGGCGGCGTCGGTGCGGCCACCGCTGCGCTCGCCCTCGCTGCGCAGCCACAGGCGGTTGAGATTGCTGCCGACCCAGCCGCTGGCTTCCCAGGCCTGGCCGGTGCCGTGCTTCCCGTCCCAACCTTCCAGGCGGTTGATCAGCAGCAGACTGTGGATGTCCGGCGCGTGTTCCATCGCGCCGTGATCAATCGGCGGAAAAGCCGCGGCACGGTCCGCATCGGTGACTTCGGGGATCGGTTCGCGTGGCAGATCTGTCGTGGGGGTGCCGTGGCCCATGGCGGCATGATCCATGCCTGCATGGTCCATCGTCGCGTGGTCCATCTTCGAATGGTCCATCTTCGAATGGTCCATACCCGCATGTGACTGCGACCACGCGGGCGCGACGATCATCAGCAGGGCGATGCTGAGGCTGCAGCGAGTGAGAGTCTGGCTCATTCTTCGATCCTCACTTCGCGCATCATGCCCGCTTCCATGTGGTACAGCAGGTGGCAGTGGTAGGCCCAGCGGCCGAGCGCGTCCGCACGCACGCGGTAGCTGCGGCGGGTGCCGGGCGGCATGTCGATGGTGTGCTTGCGCAGCTGGAAATCGCCGTCGGCATTCTCCAGGTCGCTCCACACCCCATGCAGATGGATCGGGTGCTGCATCATGGTGTCGTTGACCAGCACGATGCGCATGCGCTCGCCGTAGTTCAGGCGCAGGGGTTCGGCACTGGCGAACGGAACGCCATCGAACGACCAGCTGAACTTCTCCATGTGCCCGGTCAGGTGCAGCTCGACCTCGCGGCCAGGTTCGCGCCCATCGGGATCCTCGAACAGGCTGTGCATCGCGCCGTAGGTGAGCACGGTGCGACCGTTGTCGCGCAGGCCGATGCCTGGATCGTCCAGCTTGGGATCGGTGGCGTTGCTGCGCATGTCGATCAGCGGATTGTTGTCTTCGCTGGGGGCATGGCGCGGTGCCTTGCTGTCCGCGCCGCCGTGTCCAGCGTGGCCCATGTGCGCGCCGCCGCCGCCTTCCATGCCCTTCATGGCGTGCGTGCCATGATCCATTCCATGGCCCATGTCATGGCCCATGTCGCTCATGGTCAGCAGCGGTCGCGGGTCACGCGCGGGGACAGGAGCCTGCAGGCCGTGGCGCACCGCCAGCGTGCCGGCGGCGTAGCCGGTGCGGCCCATGTCCTGGCAGAACACGGTGTAGGCATCCTGGCCGCTGGGCTCGACGATCACATCGAAGGTTTCCGCGGGTGCGATGCGGAACTCATCCACACTCACCGGATGGATGTACTGCCCGTCAGCGGCAACCACGGTCATCTTCAGACCGGGAATGCGCACGTCGAAGTAGGTCATCGAGCCGCCGTTGATGAAACGCAGCAGTACCTTCTCGCCACTGCGGAACAGCCCTGTCCAGTTGCCAGCCGGGGCGGTGCCGTTGAGCAGGTAGGTATAGGTATGGGCGTTGATGTCGGAGATGTCGGTGGGGGTCATGCGCATGCGCCCCCACATGCCGCGATCTGCGGTGGCCGCGGCCCAGCCATCGCGGCGCACATCGCGCAGGAAGTCGGGCAGGGTGCGCTTGTAGTAGTTGTCGTGCTCGGCAAGCTTCTTCATGCGCCGGAACAGCGCACCCGGATCCATGTCGGTCCAGTCCGACAGCAGCATCACGTGCTCGCGGTCATACCGGTAGGGAGCCGGCTGCAGCGGGTCGACGATCAGCGCGCCGTACAGGCCGGCCTGTTCCTGGAACATGGAATGGCTGTGGTACCAGTACGTGCCGGACTGCTTGAGGGTGAAGCGGTAGTCGTAGGCTTCGCCGGGGGCGATGCCGTTGAAGCTCAGGCCCGGCACGCCGTCCATGTTGGCCGGCAGCAGAATGCCGTGCCAGTGAATCGAGGTGGGGTGTGCCTGTAGCGCATTGGCCACGCGCACCTGCACGGTGTCGCCTTCGCGCCACCGCAGGATGGGCGCGGGCAGGCTGCCGTTGACGGTGATGGCCGGGCGGGTGCGGCCGGTGAAATTGGCCTGCGATTCGCCGATGTTCAGCTGAAACGCGGTGCCGGTGAGTACCTGGGGGGCAGTGGCCGCGGCGGGGGTGGCTGCCAGCAGGCG
>JAEXNZ010000234.1 GCA_023439425.1 Pseudomonadota bacterium | reverse complement strand
ACACCTGGATCAACGACACGCCGGCGTCCGGGCCGTGATACGACGCCGCCGCGCCGGTGGCGGTACCAGAGGTCGCTGTGACCACCACGCCGGTGAGCCCACTGGCGTCGCCCCGCACCAGCAGGCGGTCGGCGCGCTGGTTGGCCAGGGCACCCTGATCCGCTTCGTTGACCGATGCGCCCAGGCGGATGGCCCCGAGGCCGTGGTAGCTGCCGCTCACATTCAACACGTTGCCGAAGTTGACGCCGTCGGTGGCGGCAATCACGGCGCGATTGTCGAGACTGCCGACGATGTCCAGCGCGCCCGGCGACGGCGACCACGCCGCCAGCCCGGAGCCCACCGCCAAAGTGCCGTGATTGCTGACCGCCCCTTCAATACGGCTACCGGTGCCGGCCAGCGTCGTGCCGGCGGCAATGTCGACGGT
Source organism: Pseudomonadota bacterium (assembly GCA_023439425.1). Classification (GTDB taxonomy): domain Bacteria; phylum Pseudomonadota; class Gammaproteobacteria; order Xanthomonadales; family Xanthomonadaceae; genus Stenotrophomonas. The sequence continues at coordinate 12,657 of JAEXNZ010000234.1, read as the reverse complement.
GTTACCGGTGAGCACAGCGCCTTGCAGCCCCGGTGCACCCAGCCAGAGCTGCCCGGTCGTGACAGTGGTCGCTGCGGCTTCGGTACGTCCGAGCAGGCTCCAGCGCTGCGCATCCACGTTCAAGCTGGCGAACTGCAGAAAATCGTTGCTGGCCACGCCTTCACCGTGCAGCACGATACGACTGCTGCCGGCCCCATAGGCGCTGCCGATCAGCAACGCACCGCTGTCCTGGGTGAGCGTGCCATTGCCGGTTTCGAAGCGCAGCGAATACGTGCCACCCTGGATCAGGCCGGTGTTATTGATGGCGGCGGTACCGTTGGTCATGCTGACCCCCACCGTGCCGGCGCGGATCGCCGCACCTTGCTGATTGATCACGGTGCCGCCGGAATTGGTGGTGACGCCGACGCCGATGCTGGCGTCCACGCGCCCGGCGTTGATCAGGGTGACCCCTCCATTGACCAGGTTCACGCCGTGGGTGGTGCCGCGCACCACGGCGGTGTTGGCGTTGATGACATCACCCGCACCGCCCTCCACGTGCAGGGCCTCGCCGTTGGTGGCTTCAATCAGGCCGGCATTGAGCAGGCCATTGCTGCTGTTGATCAGACGGACGCCGTAGTTGCCACCGACGACTTCTGCACCGACGGCGTTGAGCAGGAAACCGCCGGCACGAAGCTCCACGCCCGGGCCCACGCTCGCGGCGATACGGCCTTCATTGGTGACCGTGGCGGCGCTGTTGATGGCGATGAATCCGCCGCCTACGCCCTGCACCACCGCGCCGATATGGTTGTGAAAGATTTCGCCGTTCTGCAGGCGCACGGCGAACACGTTAGGGTCACTGCTGATGAGTTGGCCGTAGTTATCGAGCGTCCAGCGGAAATTCTGGCCTGCCAGTGCTTCGCCGTTCGCGGCGGTGACTGTGGTACCGGCAGTGACCTGGGCGGTGGCGGCGTTGGAGCCGGGCTCACCATCGAGATTGACAGTAGTGGTGCGGGAGCCGTCGACCACCACCTGGGCCGTTGCGAGGCATGGAGACATCAATGCGACGGCCAGCACGCTGCGCCGCACTGTGGATTGTCGCATCGCATTCCGGAAGCCGACGCCCAGTGCACGCATGAAAGGTCTCCTGCCAGGAAACCTCGATTGCAATGTCGGGCCAATCAAGGCTGCATGAAAACCCTGCGTTCAAGTTCACAGTTCCGCGCAGAACCGTAGAAATACTTAGGACGTCACACAAGACGGACGCATGCCGCACCGCTGGAAGAGGTCATGGTTTCTTCATCATGAGCGCGACCTTGATGTAATCGTCAGCAGGATCGGTGCTTGCCATCAACTCAGCTACGTCCGCCGGGTCAGCCGACGCCTTCAGCCGGGTCTGGCGGATGAATCTGCTGGAGTACTGCACCGGGCTGTATTCCCGGTACTGCACCACGTCACTGAACCCAACGCGGGGATAGTCGGGCGCGGGCGTGAGCGCAGCCTCGTCAATCGGCGCGCCACGAGCACCCGGCGACAGCGACCCGCGCTGCGACGCAAGAGGCAGCTCATCGCCATACGGCCTTACGCGGCGCGATGCAAAGTCCAACGAGGCGGGCCGTTGCGCCGGCGCGCTGAACCGGTTCGGCCGCACGCCGGCCGACATCTTCCACTTGGCCGGGCTTGCGCTGGCGGGTTTGATCAGGAACCGGCCCAGAGTCGGATCTGCCTGCCAGAGTCGCCCGCCTTCACGACTGAGGCCTCCGATCCCGGAGGATGTTCGCGCAGCGGGCGCAGACGCACCCACGCGCCCGAGCCGCTGCCCCATGCGCACCGCTTTGTCGGCAAGGCGGGAGGCCCCCTTGACCGCGGCCTTGCCCAGTGCAGCGGTCACGCCCGCAACACCCAGACCCAGTCCGACCCAGCCCAGAATGCCACCGGCCTTCTCCGCGCCCATTTCATGCGCGGTCAGCGCCGCCACCTCTGTTCCAATGCTCGCAACCCCCAGCGTGGTTGCAGCCACGGCAGCGGCGGTGCTCTTGGTCAATGCCACAGCGCCGACCATCACGCCAAGCGCCGCACCCGCGGTCAACGCGACAGCCACGGCACTCACAGCCAAGGACACGCCGGCGATGATCCACTTCCAGAAGTGACCACTGGGATCGGTGCGATTGATGGGGTCCCCCGCACAATAAGCCAGCGGGTTCAGCCCCCCGCGACCGAACGGAGATGCCCGATCGGGAGCCAGGAACAGCCCCAGCGCAGGGCTGTAGGGGCGGTGATGGCCTGCTCCCAGCAGGTAGAGACTGCTGTCGGGATCGAGTTGTTCGCCCTTGAATGCGACTTGCGCAACAAGCCCCTGTGCGCCTTCACGCTGACCGTGAGGTGCATACGACAGTGCACGGGTAGTTGAATCGGTCTCGATCAGCACCGAGCCACCGTCACTGCCAGCCAAAAAGGTCAATCGCGCAGCCGAACCCAGAACGGACTCGGCCACAGCCTCGCCACCCGCCCGAAGCCAGGTCAGATGCCTGGTGCCCCCGGCACCCGTTTCTATCTCGTTGCTGATATCGCGGCCGCGCCAGAACTGCCAATGCGTCCGCGTTGCTCCGCGCTTATGCACGTTGAATCCAGAAGCATCATAAATATAGCGAACAGAAGAAATCATGTCGTCGTCCCGTTGTTCTGGATGTATCGGATTCTGCTGCAAGCCCGTCCTAGCAGCACAACTCCTATGTTGGCCACCAAACACTTTATCCAGCTCGTCAAACGGCTTTTGCGGGTTGAAGGCCGATCAGATGTCTTCGTAGCGCGGTAGAAACAGATCGTCGTACCCAGGAGGATCTTCGTTGTAGAAAAAACCATTGCCGTAGTCCTCGCGGACGCGCCGAACCTGTCGGAGATGGCTGTCAATCCGCGCGGACGAGAGGTCGCCTCCGCCATCGAAGGTGAATTGTGCATTTTGAGAATGGCGCGCCGTCCATGACGGCGTCATCTCTTCGATCACCTTTCCATTTGACAGCTCCGGGCGTGGTGCGACATCCACCTGTCGCACCACGCCCGGGGTGGCCCCGGGACGTGGTGACGCCGCCTGCGCCAACGGATTGCGGAACACGGACCCGGGCGCTGCCCGCGACGCCGGCATGTCTACGAGGGCCATCCCAGATGTGGGCTGCGCATCAGTTGCTTGCGCAGCGCGGGCAAGCGGATTGCGAAAGACAGCATCCCCTCCGGGATCAGAGGCATGCCGCGCGCGGGCTGCAAGCCGCTCATTGAAGCGCGCCGATCGGCTGGCGATACGGCTCCCCCCTTTGATCGCTGCTTTGGCGACACCAGGGGCCATGCCTGCCACCCCAAACCCGAAGCTCACCCAGCCCAGAATCTCCGCCGTTTTTTCCTCACCGGCTATCGCCATGGCCAAAGCGGTGCCGTCCACCAGCAACCCCGCAGCACCCAAGCCCACCCCGCCAATCGACGCCGCTGCCGCGCCGGCTGATACGCCTGACGCAGTCAATGCGGTGATGCCTCCAGACCAGAGTGCACCGACAGCGGCCGAAGCCGTTCCGAACGATACCGCTACGGCAGCTACTCCCACGACCAGCGCTACGCCGGCCAGCACCCATTTGAGAAAATGGCCACTGGGATCGGCGCGATTGATGGGATCGCCAGCGCAGTATGCCAATGTGTTCAACCCACCGCGCGCGAACGGGCTGGCCCGGTCAGGCGCAAGAAACAGCGTCAATCTCGGACTGTAGGGTCGATGATGGCCAGGACCCAAAAGATAGTAACCGCTGACCGCATCCAGCATCTCCCCATTGAAGGCCGGCTGCGCGCCTGCCTTCTGTTCGTCTTCACGGTGACCATGCGGCGCGTAGGAGAATGTGCGGACAGAGGCATCCACCTCCAACAGCACTGAACCGCTCATGCTCCCGGCCAGCAGCGTGCTGCGCGCGCCGTTCCCCTGCACCTGTTCGGCCAGCGCTGCACCGGCTGCACGTAGCCAGGTTATCTGTGCGCTGCCTGACGTACCAGTAATGAATGTATTTGCCTGCCGGTTGTTGCGCCAGAACGTCCTGCTCGTCTGTCCCGGAGACTCCGCAAGCACCAGCTCTCCAGTGGCCTGGTAACGATACACACACCGGTCCGACGAGCGATCCGGGCATGCACAGGTTCTGTTTTTCGTAGACATTGATGGCTCCAGTTGCCCGATCACGCGAGTCAAGGAAGGCGCAGTGACTCGTATGAAAGCGGCGGATCATAGGCCGGGGGGGCGTCATACACACAACCTGCATGAGTGTTCATCACCAGCTCCTTTCAGTGCTGATCGTAGTTCCGCATCCTCGCGTCAAAGGCGGCATCGCCCATGTCGCGCCGGATGGCGGCCAGAATGTCGTCGTGGGTCATTGCCCGCTGCTGGAAGAACGGCATGAAATCGTCGATCGGCGCGGCATCCGCGCCGGCAATCCTTGCACTCATCGTGCGTCCATAAGCATCGATTTCGGCGTATCCCTTGCCGTTGATCTTTGGCGCAGTGGCCATGGTCCAGGTGTCGACATCGTCGGCATACATGCCCAGCACCACCCCATCATGGCCACCGACCTGTCGTGCATAGTGGCGCGCTGACTCGACACGATCAGTCAGGAACATGCGCTGCGAGCCGGTTCTGAGAATCTGATCCGCATGTGCACCTGAGGTACCGTGGTAGCCCACCAGGCGCGATCCGTTCTGTGAAGTAGCGGATACGGACCCGTTGCCTGAAGGCACGAACATGGTCATGCGACGGTTGCCCATTGCCGCCACCCTGCGCCCTCCACCGATGGCCATCTGCTGTCCAGCCGCCACCGCCCCGCGCCCCGACAGCCCCTGCTGGGTGATCGTACCGATCCGCTGGCTGAACCTACTGAGCCTGGTTGCCAGCTCGGTGGTTGCCTTCACAGCAACTTTGGCCAGCGCTGGTGCGACACCTGCAACACCCAGACCGAGCCCGACCCACCCCAGGATCCCTGCCGTCTTGTCGTCCCCTGCCGCTGCGGTCCCCATCGCGGCCACCTCCACCGCAACACCCGCCGCCCCCAGGCCTACGCCGGCAATGGCACTTCCTCCGGATGCCGTGAGTGCCTTTATGCCACCGGTCAACACCAGTCCAACCGCAGTAGACGCTGTGCCCCAGCTCGCAGCAATGGCGATGGCCCCCGCCAGAATGCCCACTGCAGCGACGACCCACTTCCAGATGTGGCCGGACGGATCAATGCGATTGATCGGATCGCCCGCGCAATAGCTCAAGGTGTTGAGTCCCCCGCGTCCAAATGGACTGGCTCGATCTGGGGCCAGAAACACCCCCAGCGCTGGACTGTAAGGGCGGTGATGGCCCGCACCGAGTAGATAGAGACCGGCACCCGGCTCACGGAGCCCCCCCGCGAAGCCAAGTTGAGTATGCGTCTGATCGACTGCTCCGGCGTGGTGACCGTGTGCGGCGTAAGCCACCGTTCTGATGCCTTCGTCGGCTTCCAGCATCACCGAGCGATGCACCGATGCGCCAAGCAAGGTGAGACGGGGATGCCCCCCCTCCACCTGCTCAGCAACGGGGGAACTTCCTGCACGCAGCCAGGTGATCCGCACGACAGATCCGTCACCCTGAACCTGGCGCTCGTTTACCACCACCCGGCCACGCAGGTAGCGCCATCGCTGCTCTGCACCGATCTGGACGCCCGCAATTATTCCGGACGCGTCATAGCAGTAGTTCGTCATCGTAGTCATGGCTTCCTCTTTCGTTAACTGCGAAGCGCTTTGCTCTACAAAAATCCCAGATCCTGCAACGACCGGTAACTCGGCAGCGTCGCCTCGTCATAGCTGGGTGGCGGAACTTCCGGAATGTCCAGAGGACTGTAATTGTAGGCGGGCATACGCGCCGCAATTTCAAGGTGCTCATCAACACTGAGCGCAGCAGGTGGGCTGTTCGGGATGCTCACGGCGGAGGGGTCAAACGGAGCGGGATCCCAGCGCGACGCAAGGGTGCGGTCGTAGAAGTTATACAGACCATCCTCACGCGTGAAATCAAACGAAGACGACGACATTCCCTGCTGACGCACAAAGCTGTGCGCCCGTACCTGCGCGTTGACCCGCCCCTGCGGTGCCAGCTCACCCAGGCGCGGCCAGCCACGTCCGCGCGCAGCGGCTTCCGACGCTGCATCGGTATACAGCGGGCGAGCCTCCGAGACTTGTCCTACGATGAAGCGTCCGCCTTTTCCGCCAGCAACGCGCGAACTGGTTTCGGCGTAACGGGCGGCAATGCCTCCGCCTCCTTTTTCGATGCCCTTGCCCGACACCATGGTCGATCTCACCGAGGATGCCCTGCTTCCAAAGCCCGCCTGCTTCCCAGCCAGACTGCCGGCTGACTTGGAAGCGGCCTTTACCGCACCCTTGGTGGCGGCTTTGATCGCCCCGCCGATGCCCCCCGCGGCCCCCACTCCCGCCAGCCCCATGCCGACGTAACCCAGTATGTTCGCCGCGGTCTTGTCCGAGGTCGCCATGGCACCGACTTCTGCCGCCACTCCCACCACGCCCAGGGTCATGCTCGCGGTGGCCACCATGCTCGCTTTGGTCATCGCCGCCGCCCGTGTGCATCGAAGTGGTAAAGGCTGCTGGACATCGAAGCTCCCTGGAACGCAACTGCCCTGCCGGGTTCGCAGTTCACACCTGTCAAGTGATCAAAGGTAACGCCCCATGTGCGCTGTAAAGGCGCTTTCTCCCATGTAGTCTCTAAGCCCCACAAGCAGGTCATCCGGGCTTGCCGCTCGCTGTCGGAAGAACGGAAGGAAGTCCTCGACCGGCGGAGCGTCGGCTCCTACGATGCGCGCGCTCAGGTTTCTTCCATGCGCGTAAACATAGTTGTGACCCGATGCGCTGACGCGAGGCCGATTGGCCAGCACCCAGCCATCCACGTCGTCGGCGTAGATACCCAGCGTGACTCCCTGCTCGCCGCCGCGCACATTGGCGTAGTGACGTGCGGCTTCGACCCGGTCGCTCACGAAAATGCCCCGGGATCCATTCGTCACAAGATCTTGCGCATTCACCTGCGAAGTTCCGTGATAACCGATCAGCCTGGCTTCTTCCTGCCGCACCAGGCCGCGGCGGCCCGTTGCCATGAACATCCTCTGCCGCACGTGACGCGACGCCGCGCTTGCCGCTCGCTGCCCTGCTCCTTCCGCTGCAACGCCTCCAGCATCCGCCAAGCGGGCACCAGTGATTCGCCTACCGAATCGCGTGGCTTTGTCGACCATGCGCGCGGCCCCCTTCCGAGTGGCCTTCAGCAGTGCGGGCCCGGCCACCGCGCCCCCTATCAGGGACAACCCCAGCCCTACCCAGCCCAGGATGTCTCCCGCTTTGTCGTTTCCGGTTCCGTGCGCGACAAGGGCCGCCGACTCGACGGCCACACCGGCGAATCCCGCCGCCGTGGAAAGGGTGGCGACCGCCGTGCTCTTGGTGAATGCAACAGCGCCTGTGAGCACCGCAAGACCCGTTCCCCCAGTGGCGACCACCACGGCCGCCGTAAGCACAACGGCGGCGGCGGCGAGAATCCATTTCCAGACGTGACCTGATGGATCGATGCGGTTGATGGGATCACCTCCACAATAAGCCAGGCTGTTGATCCCGCCCGCCCTGAAGGGGGCCGCACAGTCCGGCGCAAGGAAGATGCCAAGCGTTGTACTGTACGGGCGATGATGCCCTGCACCCAGCAGGTAGCATCGGCTGACGGGATCAAGCAACTCCCCGTTAAAGGCAAGCTCTTCGGCCAGATCACTGTCCGATGGACGCTTCGCGCGCTCGCCAAATGCTGCGTAGGACACGGACTGCACAACATTGTCGGCCTCAAGCAACACCGAGCCGCCAGCATCCGACGCCAGCAGCGCCTTACGCCCCCCAGGTCCGTCCCATATCTCCGCCCTTGGACCCTCAACCTGCAACCACGTCAACCGGAAGGTCCCGGAAGTGCAGTTATGGAGCGCGGCCGCAACGTGGGCAACGCACCAGAAGCGCCAGTGCTGAAATTCCGATCCATCAATGCGCGTCAACTTTCCGCGCGCATCGTACACGTAGCGACAAACGCGCTCCATGGCTGGCTTCCAGTCAGAGGCCGGATCAATTGAGTGAGCAACCATGTGAACCTCTCAGTGGCACGCCATGAACTTGGAGATGGGCTCAACCTGTCGCGGGCGGCAGGGTCCAGTGATACGGCGGAAGATCGTCGAAATACTCGCTATAGCCAGGTGGAAGCGTCTCCACGTTTCGTGGAAGCGCAGGGGCCGCGTCAGGAAAATTCCATGCCGAAATCTCCATTTGCTCATCGGCGTTGGCTAGCACATCCATATCTCCAGCCTCCAATGCCCACTCTCTGGAAGTCCAGGCAGCTGGCTTCGAACGATCGAGTTGTGACCGCGTCAAGTCGATGAAGTCCTCGCCGACATCCGTGATACGGTCAACGTCTCTCCCCCTGATTTGCCCCCCGGCGATTGCTTCAAGAAGTCGTGTCATGGCGTCGTCTGGAATAACGCTCTGATTGACTTGTGCGCTTCCGCCGGAAATTCGACTTGAACTCGAGTGAATGGACGACTGACGACTAAGCGACCGCTGCGTCGCCATACGTTGTGTCGTGCCCGGCGAAATGGATCCACGCAATGATCGCGACGAAATGGATGATGTGCTCGAACTGGATGCAGAGCTGCGAACACTTCCACTGACACTTCGTACAGTCACCGAACGCATACTACCGGTACGCTGGGCAAACTTCGATGCCTTCGCCGCAAGTGACGCCAGCCCCTTTCCTATTCCTTTGACGATAGAGGGAACTGCACCAGCTAAGCCTACTGCACCGAATCCGACGCCCACCCAGCCAAGTATTGAGGCGGCCTTGTCATCACCAACGCCCTGGGCGATCAAGGATCCTGACTCGGCAGCAATGGCTGCAGCGCCGAGACCCGTCCCGATAACGGCAGCTCCTGTCGCCTTGGTGAGGGCTACCGTGCCCGCGAGCACACCGAGTGCCGTACCGGCGGTGAACGCGACTGCGACAACGCTGAGCGCTAACGCAACCGCTCCGATGACCCAGTTCCAGAACCGCCCAGTTGGATCCGCTCGATTGACCGGATCCCCAGCGCAGTAGCTCAATGTGTTCAAACCGCCGCGGCCAAACGGACCCGCACGATCCATCGCCAGGAACGACCCAAGGGTGGGGCTATAGGGCCGATGATTCCCCGCGCCCAACAGGTAGCAGCCGCTTCCGGCGTCCAGGATTTCTCCGTTGAACGCAAGTTCTGATCCTTCTCCCTTACCCGCCCCTCGGTAGCCGCCCGGAGAGTAAGCATGTGAATGCAGGCCACTGCCGGCTTCCAACATCACGGAGCCGGACAGGCTCGTTGCAAGCAGCGATTTGCGTGCACCCGATCCAGAGACGAGTTCAGCGGTCGGTCGGCCCAGTGCATGCAGCCATGTCACATGAGACACAGAACCATCCTCCCTACGCATCTCATGGATGACTCGTCCACTCCGCCAGAACCTCCAGCGGGCACCCTGCGATGACTCGGTATGAACCATGATCCCTGCTGCATCATATGAATATCGGCATCCACCGCTTCTTGCCATTGGACCTGCTGAATGGACAGACATGCCAAATCTCCTTCTTTGCCGTAGTGAACTGAATCACCGCGTTCACGATCGAATATTCGTCGATACTTGAACGCATCTTCGTTCTCTGGATGACAACCACCAGAAGTAGCCATCCACTGCAGCCGCTACAGTCATGTACTGCGATGCGCGTCACATCGTAGGCGCGGTGATCTCCACCAGCTGGTTCTGCGCGTTCCATGAAAGGCTGCGCCCGCGCTCGTCGCTGACCAGGCGGCCTGCCGCGTCCCATTTGAGATCGGGCGCGTTCTGCGGATAATCCGGATGGGTGTGGACCAAGCGAGTCACTTGGGCCGGATCATCTTCCTCGTAGACGTACGTGGTGGTATTCACACCCTCCGGGAAAGTGGTGGTGATGCTACGGATGCGGTCGAAGGCGTCGATGTCGAACACCTGCTTGAGGATGGTCTTTCCCCACGGATCGGTTGGCAACTGCGTACCGGTGCAGGTGTACTCCACCAGGTGACCGCGATTGTCATACTTGAAACCCTCCACCCGTACGCTGCTTCCACCCTGCGTCAGCGTCCGCTCCTCCAGCTGTTCGCCTTTGTTGTACTTCTGGGTCAAGGTCTGCGAGAGCGTATCGCCGCCAATCGCCACCGCGGTGAAGTTCCGCTGCCATTCCCGGCCGAAGTCGTCGTAGTCGATTGTCGTGGTCATCGAATGCAGGCCTTCCCAGGCCTTGATGGACTTCACCCGCCCGAACCCGTCTCGCTTGAGCTCACACACGATGCCTTCGTGGGTCAGCTTCTCCGGGCGATCCAGCGCATCGTAGGTGATGACCTGCTTCACATCAAAAACATTGGTGTAGGTCTGCGCCCTTCCAGCAAGTGAGTATGTGCGGGTGGCCTTACGTTCTTCCTCTGCCCCATACTTCCACTTCTCCACCTCAAGCAGGCCGGAACGGTAATACTCCAACCGCTTCTCCAGCCCATCCCGCGCGGTGTATGTCAGCTGAGCATGCTTCTTGTCGTATTCATAGGTTGACGCACTGACATCGGTACGCGAGGTCAGCTGCATGCCCAATGCAGGCTCATAACCGTACGTGATGACCTGGTTCAGCGGCGTGGTCTCGGTGGTCGGGCGCAGCCCGCCCTCTGTGTAGTTGAAGAGGGTCTTGCGGCCGCCGACGGTGTAGCTGGTCCGGCGGGAGAGGCCATCGAAGGTCTGCTCGCCTGCGCTGAACCGCCGCCCAAGGCTGGCATGCGCGATGCCGATCTCCACCGGCAGCTCCGCACCACTGTGCTCCGCGAAGAAGGTGGTGACGTTGGCCTTGTCCGGCAAGGTGGTCTTGTGCAGCCGGTCGAACGCATCATAGAAGTACTGGGTAACATGACCCAGGCGATCTGTTGCCGAAACACAACGGCCGATGCCGTCGTAGACAAACGACTCCTGCGCCTCCAGTTTTTCGTCCACCTTGAAGTACTCGATCAGGTCCGGCTTGCCGAAGATGTTTCCGTGCGTCACCGTGCTACCGGTCTTCGTCCCGCTGCTGTCTTCCATCCACGTCTTTTCAACGAGCGTGATCGGATCGGCCTCCGTGATCACCCGGCTTCCGTCCGGGTTGATGACCAGGCTGCGTTGACCCCAGTGATCGTAGGCGTACGTGGTGGTCAAGTCGGGTCGCTTGACGCCGGCGACCCAGTCGGTGGAGGTCTCGGAGACCACGTCGCCGAATGCATCGTAGGTACGGCTCCAGGTTTCACGGAAGGTCCCCGAGGCAACGTCAACGTCCTCGAGCTCCGTCCGGTTCTCACGACCCAGGCCATCCAGGTACACCTTGCTGCGGGTGCCATTGACGTCCGTATGGGTGGTGAAGGAGGGCTTGCCCAACGTATACGTGCTGGTGCGCACCGCCACGTAGAGGGTATCGGGGGAGGCGATTTCCCTGACCACCCTGCCCAGCTCATCGTACTCGAAGGCCACCTTGGTTCCCTCCTCGCCCTCCTCGAACAGCACCATGCCGTTGGCGATGGACTGCTGCTCGATGGAGTGCCGGGTAGCGCCGTCGTGGCCGGTCACCCGTGCATCGATGGTCAACACGTTGTCAGCCACGCTGTAGGTATACGTCGTGGTGGTGGGCTTTCCATTCAGCGTACTTGTTTCGCTGTGGACCCGGCCGAAATGCGGATCTGCAGGCGTGGTGATGTAGGTTGTGTCGATCGTACCCAGATCCGTCTCCTTCGCTTCCAGCGCGACCTTTTTCTCCTGCACCATCACCAAGTACGGCTTGTCTCCTGGCACAAGCGATGCCACCTGGGCATATCGATACCGTGTCTCGATGACCGGAGCGCCTTCGGCCCGGTTGGCCATGGGAATGGCACGCAGCGTCTTGAGTGATCGCTTGAAGCCCAGCGGATCAGGTGGACATCCATCTTCGCCGTCAATGTCGTAGTAGACCCGCTCCTCGATCAGGCCGGTTTCGTCCACCTGGCGGATCAGATTGCCAAAGTCATCGAAGTCGGTCGTGACCGTCTCCACCCGCTTGTCCGGCGAAGCATTGACCGACCAGGACGTCGTGGTTTCTTTTGGCAACTGGAAGTACGCCTTCTGGCGGGCAAAGGGTTCTGAAGGATCATCGTGATAGACCGTGGTCTTCGTCAGAACATGACCATTCTGGGTGGTGGTCTCCTCGGTCTGAAGATGCAGCCGATTGAAGACCGATTTGACCGTGCGTACTGTCGTCTTTCCATCGACGGTCATGCGCATGGTGGCCTCCGACCAGTACGTGTAGTCAAAGCCGTGAGAGGCGGTCAGCTTGTAAAGATTATCCTCATTGGCCGACCAGTTCAGCCCGCTCTGGTGGCCAAGATAGTTCTTCTCGGAATACTCGTATGTCGTAGTGATCGTGGGTTGCAGCTGCCCGGGATCACGAACGTGCTGGCCCACGCGGGGCACGCTGGCCCTGGGAGCACCCGGAAGTGTCTTGTGGCCGTCTGGCTTGTACGTCACCGTCTCATAACCACCTGTAGGAAGATCCACGCGCTTCACGTAGTTCATGCC
>JAEXNZ010000184.1 GCA_023439425.1 Pseudomonadota bacterium | reverse complement strand
CACTGCCCAGTGCACCAGCAGGTCGATGGTGCCGTTCTTCTGCGCGATCGCGAACAGGTAGGTAATGCCGACCAGGGTCAGGAACAGATCGCCCGGGAAGCCGGCCAGTACCGCCTTGCCCTCCATACCGACGAAGATGCCCCCGATGATGAAGGCCAATGCGAACGCCACCGCACCCATGTTGATCGGCAGGGCCGTAGCGATGATGAACATGATCACCAGACCGATGATCGTTGCGACTTGTGGACTCATGCGCCCTCCCAGACACCTGACTCGCGTACAGCACGGATGGGGGACCGCCATCCACGGGTAACGATTGCCGGGCAAGCCCGGCACTACACGGCCTGCCTGGCTACAGACGCTCCAGGGCGCGATGCACCCAGGCCGCCGCACCGTCCAGGTGCTGGAACTCTTCCACCGCACGCACCTCGCAGCATGGGTAGGCCGAAGCCACCATGCGTGCCAGGGCCGTACCCGGACCCAGCTGCAGGAATACCCGCGCGCCGCGCTCGAAGGCCTGGCGCATCACCTGCGCCCACTCGATGGTCTGTGACAGCTGCGCCGCCAGACTGTGCTGCGCCACGGCGGCGTCGCGCACCAGGCGCGCATCAATGCCCGCGAGCAGCGGCAGGTGTGGCGTAGTCAATCCGGCGTGGGCCAGCGCATCTGCAAACCCACTGCTGGCCTCCGCAAGCAACGGCGTGTGCGCCGGTACATGTACAGGCAGCGGACGGATTTCCGCGTGCTGCAAGCGCGCTGCGTCGGCCAACGCGTGCAGCGCCGGCCGACGCCCACCGACGATGAAATGGTCGCTGCCGTTGGCAATGGCAATGTAGGCCCCGTGCGCTGTGCACAGCGATTGCAGGGCGTCGCGGGTCAGCCCCAGCACCGCCAGCAGACCTGCATCGGGCGGGCTGGCCTCGTCCATCAACCGCGCACGCTGCGCGGCGAGTTGCAGGCAGCCGAACGTATCGATGCTGCCCGCAATGGCATGCGCGGCCAGCTCGCCAATGCTGTAGCCGGCCACCAGCAGCGGTACCGGCAGCGCCTCGCGCAGCGCCTGCCACTGGGCCAGCGTGGCAGCACACAGCAGCGGCTGTGCCTGCGCATTGTCGAAGCGATCTTCGGCACCCGCGGCCTCCACCACGTCGCGCCCCAACACCGTGGATGCGGTGGCCATGACCTCTCGTGCAGCGGGATAGGGACGCGCGCGCTCGAACATCGCCGCGTGCTGCGCACCTTGTCCGGGGCAGAGCAGGGCCAGGCTCATGCTCCCTCCTGCTGCAGCAGGAACCAGGCGCAGGCCAGCAGGTCGGCGCTGCCACCTGGACTGAGTCGACGGGCCACGAAACCGGCGTCGATCCGGGCCAGGCGCTGCCGCCAGTCGGCACTGTGCGCACCGCCCGCATGCAGGAAGGCCGCCGCTTCCGCCTTTGCCCAGGCCAGCCCGGCAGCGCCGCCACGGTGCAGCAGATTCAGATCATCCACCACCGCCACCAGCTGCATCAGCGTGTGGCACAGCGCGGCCTCGCGCCGCAGGCCTGCACCCAGCGCATCGCGCAGCGCAGGCACGGCCAGCTTGCGCAGCAGTGGAAAACCGTCTGCGGCCTGTTCGCGTACGCCGGGGACGCGGTGCTGCGCACGTGCGCGCTGTCCCGGGCTGCCAGCGTTCAGAGGGGCCTGGATGAGATCGTCGGCCCAAAGCTTCACCTGCAGACAGACCTGCTCGGCCGAACGCGCCGTGCCTCTGTGCGCGCGGCCGCGCGCGGCTGCAGCCACCAGCAGCCCAAGGCTGAAGATCGCGCCACGGTGGGTGTTCACGCCGTTTGTGGCGCGCAGCATCGCCGCTTCGGCTGCGATACCCAACATGCGCAGCGTTTCGAACGGCGCATCCTGGGCACCGGCGCAGGCGATCTGCCGGTAGTAGTGGCGCAGCGCGAACAAGCTGCGCAGGAACGTGCCCGCGTCCATGTCGGCATGGCTGCCAGTACTGAATGGAGTCACCAGCCCCGGCTTGGGCGCACACGCCAACTCGGTATGCAGGCTGGCAATGGCCAGCCGTCCCAAGCGCGCAGTGTCGACCGGATAGACGGTCGTCCACGCGGGGCGCGCCGCGTTCATGCGCTGACCTCAACACGCTGGAACAGATCCTCGCGTTGCGCCAGCATCGCCCCGTCCACCCGCTTGACCAGCACCTGCCGCGCATCGCTGGCGTACTCGCGCCAGTTCACCGCACCGCCATCAGGCAGACACAGCTCACCATCCACGCGTCGTGCAAAGGTGCCCTCCCAGGCATGCAGTCGGGTAACCAGATGATCAGCCATATCACGGTCGTCGATCTGCCACAGCAGGTCGATATCCGACCGTGCGTGCACATAGTCCAGGCCGGTCAGCACCTGCCAGGCAAAAGCACCAAACACGCGTGCAGGTGCAATCGCGTGCAGCGCCTGAAGTGGCAGCGACCAATCAGCAGCAGCACCCACCAGCGGACGCGCCAATACCGCCTGCAGCGACAGCGGCAGTTCCACCTTCACCACATCGCACGTCGGCACGCGCAGCGCAAGCCGGTGTTTGCCCTCGGCCGGTGGCAGGGGCACCCCCAGCCGCAGACGTGGATCGGGATCATCGGCGGCGCGACGCGCCACCACCGCCGGCCAGCCTTGCGCGAACCACTGCGCCAGGCGCGGGTCCTGCGCGGCCACGTCGGCCCGCCAGTCGGCCTGTGCCGACAGCCAGACC
>JAEXNZ010000155.1 GCA_023439425.1 Pseudomonadota bacterium | reverse complement strand
GGCGTGTCCTGGTCCAACGGCAGTGAAACCCTGTCCATCAGCGAAGCCACCGTGGCCGGCGAACCCGCGTTGGCCGTGACCACCTCCGGTGGCGGTGTCAGCAGCGCCACCGTGCACGACCGCAGCGGCCGCCAGCTGCTCGCCCAGATCCGCTACGGCATCGCCGCCTGGGGCGGCGACGCCGCCGCGCCGGTAATGACCGACACCTTCGACCCCGCACCGAGCTTCCCCGCCACCGCCAAGCCCGGCGAGCGTTTCACCGTCACCGGCAAGGGCGAGCGTACGAACCACGCTGAAGACACCGTCACCGATCTCGAGTTCGACGGTTTCTCCGACTACACCTTCGTGGGCTACGAAGACCTGGACGTGGAAATCGACTTCAAGCCGCGCACCTTCAGCAACACCTGCCACCTCACCACGACCTTTGAAGACGGCCGTGCTGAGGTCTGGTACGCCCCAGGCTTTGGCCGCATCAAGTTCCAGCGCTACAGTGGCGACAGCCTGCTGATGAGCGACGAGATCAGCTCCATCGTCAACGAGTAAGGACTGTCCTGCGCGCATGAACCTCGCCGACGCCAATTTCCAGCTGGAAATCGCTGCCAACGTCATGGTCGCAGGCTCGATCCTGCTGGCCGGGCGCAACAACGTCCACACTTGGTGGATGGGGATCGTCGGCTGCGCGTTGTTCGCACTCGTGTTCGAGCGCAACCACCTGTACGCCGACATGGTGCTGCAGTTCTTCTTCATCGCCATCAGCGTGCTCGGCTGGTGGCAGTGGCTGCGCGGCGACCACGGCGCGCCGCTGCCCATCACCCGGGTGCGTCCGCGCACCTGGGTGTGGCTGGTGCCGGTGGCGGTACTGGGCACATTCGGGTATGGCTGGATGCTGCATCGGTTGACCGATGCCTATGCGCCGTTCGTGGACTCAGCCGTGCTCGTGCTGAGTGTCATTGCCCAGTTTTTGATGATGCGGCGCAAGCTGGAATCGTGGTGGGTGTGGCTGCTGGTGAACAGTATTGCCGTGCCGCTGTACTACAGTCGTGGGCTGCATCTGACGTCGATTCTGTATGTCGGGTTCTGGATCAATGCATTGGTCGCGTACCGGCATTGGCGCAAGTTGATGGTAGTTCGGTAACGGTCGCGGACCCCAACCATTCCATGCGACCCGCCGGACACGCACCATGTCCATGATGGGCCGTAGTCTGCTCTGGTAGGGTCGGTCGAAAGACGACCGCACTGAACCCATCAACACCCGGTAACGCAGCAAATCCAAACGAAGCAACACCCCGGCCAAGAAAGGAATCCCATGCCCATCACCAAAAAAGGCGAATACTACTACGGCACCGAAGACGCCGACATCGCCGACGAAATTGCCAGCTACAGCACCTTCAACACTTACATAGCGACCCGCTTCCAACCCGCCACCTGCGCCTGCGGGAGCACCGACTTCCTGCTCCTGACCGATGAGATTGAAGGTGTCGCAAAGCGCATCTGCGCCGAATGCAGAACCGAAGTTCTGATGGGTGACAGCGCCGATTACATCGAAGGTGCCGAACTCGACAACCACATCTGCGTCTGCGACGAGGAGCGATTCGGCATCACGTCCGGTGTCGCGTTGTATGCCGACAGCAACGATGTGCGGTGGTTGTACATCGGGTGCCGCTGCCGCAGGTGTGACCTGGTGGGTGTGTTCGCACATTGGAAGTGCGAGGGTGGGGATGCGGATGCGTTCATGGCGCAGTTGTAGCGGCAGCGGTTGATCGCGGCCAGCGCCGAAGCGTGTGCATTGATGTTGATTTCCCGTGGCCACCGATCACCTGTCGAAGGTGGGGCGGGGTGGGTTTGCGGGACCGTAGAAAACATGGATGTTTTCTACGAGTCCCCATGGATGGGTTTACGGCGTGTCCTGCAAACCCATCCCGGCCCGCCAAACCAGGAACCCTTGAGCCGAGGGTTGTTCGCGAAGAGCCAACAGCAGCCGGGCAAGCCCGGCTCTACGTGTCTGCGATCAACAGGTTCGGCGATCGGGCGTCCAAGCAGGCGATCAATCGCCCAGCGTCAGCAGCGATGCGTTGCCGCCTGCGGCCGTGGTGTTCACCGTCACGGTCTTTTCGGTGGCGAAGCGCAGCAGGTAGTGCGGGCCGCCGGCCTTCGGGCCCGTGCCCGACAGGCCCTGGCCGCCGAACGGCTGCACGCCCACCACTGCACCAATCTGGTTGCGGTTCACGTACACGTTGCCCACGTTCACCCGCGACGAAATGCGGTCAACCGTTTCATCGATGCGCGAATGCACACCCAGGGTCAGGCCGTAACCGGTCGCGTTGATCTGGTCGATCACCGCATCCAGCTGATCGCCCTTCCAGCGGATCACGTGCAGCACCGGTCCGAAAATCTCCTTGTGCAGCTGGTCCAGGCTCTTCAGCTCATACGCACGCGGCGCGAAGAACGTGCCGTGTGCCGCCGCTTCGCTCAGCTCCGCCGCGGCAATCAGGCGCGCTTCCTTCTCCATCCGCCCCGTGTGGTCACGCAGGAGCTGCAGCGCGTCCGCATCGATCACCGGACCCACGTCGGTCGACAGCAGGCCCGGGTCGCCGATCTTCAGCTCCGCCATCGCGCCCGCCAGCATCGTCATCACCTTGTCGGCAATGTCGTCCTGCACGAACAGCACGCGCGCCGCTGAGCAGCGCTGGCCGGCCGAGGTGAACGCCGAGCCGATCGCATCCTTCACCAGCTGTTCCGGCAGCGCCGACGAGTCCGCAATGAACGCATTCTGGCCGCCGGTTTCCGCAATCAGCACGCCAATGGCCGCATCACGCGCCGCCATTGCACGGTTGATCGCACGTGCCGTCTCGGTCGAACCGGTGAACGCCACGCCCGCCACGCGTGGGTCCGCAGTCAGCGCCGCACCCACCGTCGCGCCGTCGCCCGGCAGGAACTGCACCACGCCTTCCGGCACGCCCGCTTCCAGCAGCAGCTTCACCGCGTAGTAGCCAATCAGGTTGGTCTGCTCCGCCGGCTTGGCAATCACGCTGTTACCTGCGGCCAGCGCCGCCGCCACCTGGCCCAGGAAGATCGCCAGCGGGAAGTTCCACGGGCTGATGCACACGAACACGCCACGGCCATGCAGCTGCAGCTCGTTCGATTCGCCGGTCGGGCTCGGCAGCTTCTCGGCATGGCCGAACTGCTCGCGCGCCTGCTTGGCGTAGTAACGCAGGAAGTCCACCGCCTCGCGCACTTCGGCGATGCTGTCCGGCAGGCTCTTGCCGGCTTCCTTAACGCACAGCGCCATGAACTCCGGCATGCGCGCTTCCAGCTGGTCGGCTGCGTGTTCCAGGATTGCGGCGCGGCTTGCGGCCGGCGTGCGGTTCCACTGCGGCTGCGCCGCCACCGCGTTCACCAGCGCCTTCTCCACCGTCGCGCTGTCAGCGGCCTGCCACTGGCCCACCACCTGGCGATTGTCGGCCGGGTTGATCACGTTGATCTGCGCACCGGTCGGCTGTGCGCCCGGCACCAGCGGTGCCGCCTGCCACGGCTTCACCGCCGCGTTGAGCTGCTCGGCCAGAGCGCGCAGATCGTTGTCGTTGGCGAGATTGACGCCCATGGAGTTCTTCCTGTCGTGGTTCTGGCTGCGCAGCAGGTCAACCGGCAGCGGGATTTTCGGGTGCGGAATGGAATCGAACGAAGACACGGCTTCAACCGGATCGCGGATCAGGTCATCAATGGCCACGTCTTCGTCGGTGATGCGGTTGACGAAGCTCGAGTTTGCGCCGTTTTCCAGCAGGCGGCGCACCAGGTACGGCAGCAGGTCCTCATGCGAGCCCACCGGCGCGTACACGCGGCACGGCACGTTCAAGCGATTCGCCGGCACCACTTCGGCATACAGGTCATCGCCCATGCCGTGCAGCTTCTGGTGCTCGTACTGGCCACCCTTGGCAATCGCCTTCACCGCCGCGATGGTGTGCGCGTTGTGGGTGGCGAACATCGGGTAGATCGCATCGGCGTGGGTGAACAGCCGCTTCGCGCACGCCAGGTACGACACGTCGGTGTTCTGCTTGCGGGTGAACACCGGGTAGGCCGGCAGGCCGTCGATCTGCGCGCGCTTGATCTCCGCGTCCCAGTACGCGCCCTTGACCAGACGCACCTGCAGGCGGCGGCCGATGCGGCGGGCCAGGTCAGCCAGATAATCGATCGTGTACGGGGTGCGCTTCTGGTACGCCTGCACCACCACGCCGAAACCTTCCCAGCCCACCAGCGAGGCGTCGCTCACCACCGCTTCAATGATGTCCAGCGACAGTTCCAGCCGGTCGGTTTCCTCGGCGTCCACCGTGCAGCCAATGCCGTACGACTTGGCCAGCTGCGCCAGTTCCAGCACGCCTGGCACCAGGTCGGCCATTACGCGCGCGCGCTTGGCGTGCTCGTAGCGCGGGTACAGCGCCGACAGCTTGATCGAGATGCCCGGGGCCGAATTCACGTCGCCGTCCGGACGGCCGCCACGGGCCTTGTGGTCGCCACCGATGGAGTGGATCGCGCGGCGGTAGTCTTCCAGGTAACGCTTGGCGTCCTTCATGGTCAGCGCGCCTTCGCCGAGCATGTCGAACGAATAGCGGTAGCTGGCGTTGTCACCCTTGTGCGAGCGCGACAGCGCTTCGTCAATGGTGCGGCCCATCACGAACTGATGGCCCATGATCTTCATCGCCTGGCGCACCGCCAGACGCACCACCGGCTCGCCCACGCGGCCCATCAGGCGCGCGAATGCGCCCGGCACGTCGGCGCGGGTGGCGTCGTTGATGTTGACGATGTGGCCGGTCAGCATCAGGCCCCAGGTGGAGGCATTCACCAGCACCGAATCACTGCCGCCCAGGTGCTTCTTCCAGTCGGCCTCGCCCAGCTTGTCGCGAATGAGCTTGTCAGCGGTGTCCTGGTCCGGAATGCGCAGCAGCGCTTCGGCCACGCACATCAGCAGCACGCCTTCCTCGCTGCCGAGGTCGTACTGGCGCATGAAGGCTTCGATCGCACCCTGGTCCTTGGCGCGCACGCGCACCCGGGCCACCAGGTCGGCGGCGGTGGCCTGCACCTGGGCCTGCTCGTCGGCCGGCAGACGCGCCTGGGCGAGCAGCTCGGTGACGTGACTGGCCTCATCCTTCATCCAGGCATCGGTAATTGCCTGGCGGAACGGGTTGGGCACGGGCGGCAGCTCGGGGCTGAGCAGGGCCGGGCGGGAAGCAGCAGCGGCGGCCGCTGCGGGGGGATGGGCGGAAGGTGCGGTCATGCCGGAAGGCTCGTGGAGAACTTGACCATTTTATGCGTTTTTTCGCCCCCGCAACATCTCCCCCGGGGGCCGTCCCATCCGCCGCATAGCCTTTGATAGAGGGGGATTTGGCCGATTCCGACAGTCCGTCGTGAACTGTGCTGAATTCGGCAAAACGGCTGCCGAGGTCATGCTGTGTTGCAACATTGCTGAAAATGTGAATGGACCCTTGCGGCTCGCGCGAGAGCAGGGCTACCATCGAGACGCGTCCCCCACGGGCGCTCGATACCGGCGCGTGTGGAGGCACTGCCTGCACCCGACGTCCAGAAGGCTTGCTCGCGGCCAGCGATGGCTGCAACCGACGACGCTAAGGGTCTAGGCAATGAAGCAACGCAGAAAGTGGGGTACGACGTTTGCAAAGGCAGTGGGGTTCGGGGGCGCGTTGAGCGCACCGGTGTTGGCGTTGGCCCAGTCGGCCGACCCGAAACCGTGGCAGCTGAACATGGGCAAGGGGGTCACCCAGAGCTCGCGGTTGGCCTGGGAATCCAACATGTTTTCCCTGTGGGTATGCACCATCATCGGCGTGCTGGTCTTCGGCGCGATGGGCTACGCCATCTTCAAATTCCGCAAGTCCAAGGGCGCGGTGGCCGCCACCTTCAGCCACAACACCAAGGCCGAGATCATCTGGACGGTGATTCCAGTGCTGATCCTGGTGGTGATGGCGTGGCCCGCCACGGCCAACCTGATCAAGTTCTACGACACCCGTGATTCGGAAATGACCGTCAAGGTCACCGGTTACCAGTGGATGTGGAAGTACGAATACCTGGGCCAGGACGTCGCTTTCACCAGCCGCCTGGACCGTGAATCCGACCGCGTCCGCCAGAGCGGGCAGGTACCGGACCGCAACAGCCACCCGCACTACCTGCTGGATGTCGACAACCGCCTGGTGCTGCCGGTCGACACCAAGGTGCGCTTCGTCATCACCTCTGACGACGTGATCCACGCGTGGTGGGTGCCCGCGCTGGGCTGGAAGCAGGACGCCATTCCGGGCTTCATCAACGAAGCCTGGACCAACATCGAGCAGGTCGGCGTGTATCGGGGTCAGTGCGCCGAGCTGTGCGGCAAGGACCATGGGTTCATGCCGATCGTGGTGGAGGCGGTGTCCAAAGAAGACTTCCAGAAGTGGTTGGCGGAGAAGCGGCCGAAGGCGGCGGAACCCGCGCCAGCGGCAGCGCCGGCAGCACCGGCCGAAGCACCAGTGCCGGCGGAAGCGCCAGTACCGGCCGAAGCGCCGGCTCCGGCGCCGGAAAAAGTCTGACTTCCCATCGCGCGCGCCGCACGGTGCGCGTCGCTACCAGCGGAACCAATGAGGTGTAGTGGCAATGGCGCATACCGCAGTTGATCACGACGGGCATCACGGTCATCAACAGGGCTTCTTCGAGCGTTGGTTGTTCTCGACCAACCACAAGGACATCGGCACCCTGTATCTGATTTTCAGCTTCATCATGTTCATCATCGGCGCGGCGATGAGCGTCATCATCCGCGCCGAGCTGATGCAGCCAGGCCTGCAGTTCGTCAAGCCGGAAACCTTCAACCAGCTCACCACCGTGCACGCACTGGTGATGATCTTCGGCGGCGTCATGCCGGCCTTCGTCGGCCTGGCCAATTGGATGGTGCCGCTGCAGATCGGCGCGCCGGACATGGCCCTGCCGCGCATGAACAACTGGTCGTTCTGGTTGCTGCCGGTGGCCTTCAGCCTGCTGCTGATGACCTTCCTGCTGCCCGGCGGCGCACCGGCCGGTGGCTGGACCCTGTACCCGCCACTGTCGCTGCAGGGCGGCTACAACGTCGCCTTCACCGTGTTCGCCATCCATGTGGCGGGCATCAGTTCAATCATGGGCGCGATCAACATCATCGCCACCGTGCTCAACATGCGCGCGCCCGGCATCGCCCTGCTGAAAATGCCGATCTTCTGCTGGGCCTGGCTGATCACCGCCTTCCTGCTGATCGCGGTGATGCCGGTGCTGGCCGGTGCGGTCACCATGCTGCTTACCGACAAGTTCTTCGGCACCAACTTCTTCAATGCTGCCGGTGGCGGTGACCCGGTGATGTTCCAGCACATCTTCTGGTTCTTCGGTCACCCCGAGGTGTACATCATGATCCTGCCCGCCTTCGGCGTGGTCAGCGAGATCATTCCCACCTTCAGCCGCAAGCCGCTGTTCGGCTACCAGGCCATGGTCTACGCCATCGCCGCCATCGCCTTCCTCTCGTTCATCGTGTGGGCCCACCACATGTTCACCGTGGGCATGCCGCTCGGGGGCGAGATCTACTTCATGTTCGCCACCATGCTCATCTCCATTCCCACCGGGGTGAAGGTATTCAACTGGGTCAGCACCATGTGGCGCGGCTCACTCACCTTTGAAGCGCCGATGCTGTGGTCGGTGGCCTTCGTCATCCTGTTCCCCATCGGCGGCTTCTCCGGGCTGATGCTGGCCATCGTGGTGGCCGACTTCCAGTACCACGACACCTACTTCGTGGTCGCGCACTTCCACTACGTGCTGGTCACCGGCGCGGTGTTCGCGCTGATTGCCGCGGTGTATTACTGGTGGCCGAAATGGACCGGGCGCATGTACAGCGAGAAGTGGGCCCAGGTGCACTTCTGGTGGACCATTGTGTTCGTCAACCTGCTGTTCTTCCCGCAGCACTTCCTCGGCCTGGCCGGCATGCCACGCCGCATTCCCGACTACAGCGTCGCCTTCGCCGACTGGAACCTGATCAGCTCGATCGGCGCGTTCGGCATGTTCGTCACCCCGTTCATGATGGCGGCGATTCTGATCTCCTCGCTGCGCAACGGTGAAAAGGCCGCGGACCGTTCCTGGGAAGGCGCACGCGGGCTGGAATGGACGGTGCCGTCACCGGCTCCGGCGCATACCTTCACCGTGCCGCCGGTCATCCGCCCGGGTGACCTGGCCCATGACGACGTCACCCATTGAGGTTGCCGATGAACACCACGCCCTCCGGATTCGATGACCTGGCCCTTCGCCGCCGCCGCGCCCGTCGTACCGCGATGGTAGTTGGTGCCGTGGCCGTGGCCGTGTACCTCGGTTTCATTCTGAGCGGGGTGATCGGGCGGTGAGCGAGGTGCAGCCCGCCAAGGCGTCACCCACTGCCGGACTGCCGCGGCTGATCGCGGTGGTGGTGGCGGTGTTCGTGCTGACGTTCTCGCTGGTGCCGCTGTACCGCATTGCCTGCGAGAAGATCTTCGGCGTGCGTCTGGAGCGGGGGCCTGGCAGTGACATGGCAGGAAGTGCCGTCGGCAAGCAGCGCACGGTTCGGGTGGAGTTCGACGGCGGCGTCAACTCGCACCTGCCGTGGGCCTTCCATCCCGAACAGCTGAGCATGGACGTGGTGCCCGGCGAGCTCAATGAAGCGCTGTACTTCGCCCGCAATGACAGTGACCACGCGCTGGTCGGCAGTGCGGTGCCGTCCGTGGCACCGGCCAAGGCCTCCGGCTATTTCAGCAAGACCGAATGCTTCTGCTTCACCGCCCAGACCCTGCAGGCCGGTGAAAAGCGCGACATGCCGGTGCGTTTCATCGTCGACCCGGATCTTCCGGCCAACGTGACCACCATCACCCTGTCCTACACCTTCTACAAGAACGATGCGCTGAGCGCGCAGCTGGTCGCGGCCCCGCCGCCGGCCACTGCCCGTTCCGCGCCCTGACCGTCTTACGGATACCGACCATGGCCCAGCACAGTCCCGACGCCAACGTGTACTTCGTACCCACGCACAGCAAGTGGCCCTTCATCGGCTCCATCGCGATGATGGTGACCATGGTCGGCGTGGCCAGCTGGCTTAACGACGCCGGCTGGGGCAAATGGACCTTCTATGTCGGCCTGGCGATGCTGGTGCTGACCCTGTTCTGGTGGTTCAGCGACGTGGTGCGCGAATCGCAGGCCGGGCACTACAACCGCCAGGTGGACGGCTCGTTCCGCATGGGCATGGTGTGGTTCATCTTCTCGGAAGTGATGTTCTTCGGGGCCTTCTTCGGCGCGCTGTTCTACACCCGCACGCTGGGCCTTGCGTGGCTGGGCGGCGAGGGCGACGGGGTGATGACCAATGAGCTGCTCTGGGACGGGTATTCGGCCGCGTGGCCGACCAACGGCCCGGCCGGCATCGGCGGCCACTTCCAGACCATTCCGGCCTGGGGCCTGCCGCTGATCAACACGCTGATCCTGCTCACCTCCGGCGTCACCCTCACCATTGCCCACCATGCACTCAAGGCCGGCCATCGCCGCCAGCTGCTGGTGTGGCTGGGCATCACCATCGCCCTGGGCGCGTTCTTCCTTACCCTGCAGGCCGAGGAATACATCCACGCTTACAAGGAACTGAACCTGACGCTGGGCTCGGGCATCTACGGGTCCACGTTCTTCATGCTCACCGGCTTCCACGGCGCGCATGTGCTGATGGGCACCATCATGCTGGCGGTGATGTGGCTGCGCGCGGCGAAGGGGCACTTCACCCGCGACAACCACTTCGGGTTTGAAGCCGCCGCGTGGTACTGGCACTTCGTCGACGTGGTCTGGCTGATGCTGTTCCTGTTCGTCTACGTGCTGTAGCGCAGGTGCGGAAGGATCAGCCGCCGATCCCGTGCGGCTTGATCCAGCCGGTGTAGATGCCGATCGCCACCAGTGCGATCAGTGCCACCGACAGGGCAATGCGGCGGGTGAGTGCATTGACGGTGCGCTTGGTCTGGCCCCGGTCCACCAGCAGGTAGTACAGCCCTGCGCCCAGATTCCAGACGATGACGATCAGAAACGCGATTACCAGCAGGGTCTTCAACGAATCATTCATGCGCGGCTCGAGGGCAGGGCGGATTGACGTAGTTCACCGCGTTTGCGGCCGATTGTCATGATGCGCCAGCACACGCGCCTGATCGGCTGGGTGGCTGCCGTAGGGGTGATGGCCGTGTTCTGCCTGCTGGGGCGCTGGCAGCTGCAGCGGATGGAGCAGAAGCAGGCGCTGTTGGATCAGGAAATGCCCGCCCGCGCGCAGACGCTGGCATTGGAGGCCGCCTTGGCTGCGCCGCCGCAGCTGCGCTGGGTGGAGGACCACGGGCAGTTCCTGGCCGGCACCGTGTTGCTGGACAACCAGATGCGGGAAGGGCGCGCCGGGCTGAAGGTGTATCAGCCATTCCGCAGTGACAGCGGTGCGGTGGTGCTGGTGGATCTGGGTTGGTTGCCGATGCCGGCGGATCGGACGCTGCCCGTCGTTACCCCGCGTGAGGGGCCGGCCCAGCTGGCGGGGCTGCTGGCTCCGCCGCCTGCGCCGGGGCTGGCGGTCGGGCCGGCGATGACTGCTGCCGGGCAACCTGGGGTCTGGCTGGCCAGCCGGATGCCGCCGCAGGAGGTGGCGGCGGTGCTGAAGCTGCAGGCTGCGTTGCCTTACTCCGTGTTGCGGCTGGACCCGGCCTTGCCGGGTGGTTATGCCCGTGACCTGGAGCTGCTGCCCAACACCATGCCGCCAAGTCGGCATCTGGGATACGCCGTGCAGTGGTTTGGGTTGGCATTGACGGTACTGGTGGTGGCGCTTGTATTGGAGTGGCGTCGCCGCAAGCCCCCGTAGAGCCGGGCTTGCCCGGCTGGCTCTTCGCGACCACCCCGAACCCCCCACCCACCACCCTCCCATCCCC
>JAEXNZ010000128.1 GCA_023439425.1 Pseudomonadota bacterium | reverse complement strand
TGAAGATCGCCGAGCCGGCCACGAAGGCATCGGCACCGGCGGCGGCGATCGCGCCGATGTTGTCGGCCTTGACCCCGCCGTCGATCTCCAGGCGCACGTCGCGGCCGCTGGCATCGATCTTCTGGCGGACCACGCGCAGCTTGTCCAGCGCCGAAGGAATGAAGGCCTGGCCACCAAAGCCCGGGTTGACCGACATCAGCAGTACCAGGTCGAGGTCATCCAGCACCCAGTCCAGCACGTCGACCGGGGTGCCCGGATTGAGCACCAGGCCCGGCTTGCAGCCCAGCGAACGGATCAGCTGGATGGTGCGGTGCACGTGGCGGCTGGCTTCGGGGTGGAAGCTGATGTAGGTGGCCCCGGCCTCGGCGAAGTCGGGAATGATGCGGTCCACCGGTTCCACCATCAGGTGCACGTCGATCGGCGCGGTGATGCCGTGCTTGCGCAGCGCCTGGCAGACCATCGGGCCGATGGTCAGGTTCGGCACGTAATGGTTGTCCATCACGTCGAAGTGAACCCAGTCGGCACCGGCGGCAAGCACGTTGTCCACTTCCTCGCCGAGGCGGGCGAAATCGGCGGACAGGATGGAGGGGGCGATGATGCAGTTGGACATGGCCAGGGCCTTGCAGAAGGAAGAAGGGAAGGCAGCGCTAACCGCGCTTGCGCAGGGTCTTGATGCGGTCGTAGGCGGCGTTGAGCTGACGCGACTTGCGTTCGGCCTGCTGGCGCAGCTCAGGAGCCGCGCCCACCACCTTGTCCGGGTGGTACTGGGAGATCAGGCGGCGGTAGGCCAGGTCGATCTCGGCGTCGGTGGCCTCGGAGGTCAGTCCCAGCTCGCGGTAGGGGTTTTCCCTGTTCAGCCGGAACCAGTCGGCGTCGAAGGCATGGCCGATGAGCAGGCCAATGACCGCCCCGAACAGCGGGTTGGGCCGGAACAGCAGGGCCCCGGCGATGAATCCCAGCAGTTTTCCGTACCAGCGCATGGTCGTCGGGGCGGCCGCTTGAAAAAGGTGATCCATTTTACGTCACAGCGGGCCCAACCCGCTTTACACTAGGCCGCCCGCTGTCTGGCGGGCCCGTCACCGGGTGCCCTGGACAGCTGTCTCGACGAAGCCTCAGGAGTGCCCGTGCCGACCACGTTGTTGCAATCCGATCTCCCCGGCCTGCCCTTGCGCCATCGCGGCAAGGTGCGTGATGTTTTCGACATTCCGCGCGACCGGCTGCCCGCCGGCACCCCGCCGGGGGACTACCTGCTGATGGTCGCGACCGACCGTCTGTCGGCCTTCGACGTGGTCCTGCCGGACCCGATTCCGGGCAAGGGCGAAATGCTCTGCCAGGTCTCGAACTTCTGGTTCGCCAAGACCGCGCACCTGATGCCCAATCACCTGACCGGCATCGACGTGGCCAGCGTGCTGCCTGAAGGCGTGGACCCGGCGCTGTATGCCAAGCGCGCGGTGGTCACCCGCAAGCTGAAGCCGGTGCCGGTGGAAGCCATTGCCCGCGGCTATCTGATCGGCAGCGGCTGGAAGGACTACCAGCGCACCGGCAAGGTCAGCGGCATCGAGCTGCCCGACGGCCTCCGCCAGGCCGAACAGCTGCCGGAACCGATCTTCACCCCGTCGACCAAGGCGGTGGTGGGCGACCACGACGAGAACATCGACTTCGACGCGATGGTCAAGCAGGTGGGCGTGGACCTGGCCGAGCGCGTGCGCGACGCCACCCTGCGCATCTACAAGTTCGCGGCGGATTACGCCCGCGAGCGCGGCATCATCCTGGCCGACACCAAGTTCGAGATCGGTACCGAAGAAGACGGCCGCCAGTACAACATGGACGAGATGCTGACCCCGGATTCGTCGCGCTACTGGCCGGCCGACCAGTACGAAGTGGGCACCAGCCCGCCGAGCTACGACAAGCAGTTCGTACGTGATTACCTGGAAACGCTGGACTGGGGCAAGACCGCCCCGGGCCCGAGCATTCCGGCCGACATCATCGAACGCACCCGCGCCAAGTATGCCGAGGCGCTGCAGCGTCTGGCCGGCATCAGCGTGGATTGACGGAAACCACCATGTCCACCACCACCCAGGTTGTGCGGCCGATTGACCGCTACTTCGCCAGCTACTCCGACGACCACCGCAATGTGCTGAACCAGCGCATCCACGTGGTCGCGGTACCGGCGATCCTGTGGTCGGTGGTGGGCCTGCTGTGGTGCATCCCGCCGCTGATCACCTGGTTCCAGCACGGGATCTGGGCCGGCCTGGCGATGTTCACCGCCTGGTGCTTCTACAACCGGCTTTCGCGGTCGCTGGGCATCGGCATGCTGGGCCTGCTGTTCGTGTGCGGCTGCGTGTGCCGCCTGCTTGAAGCCCAGATCGGCATTGCCGGCCTGGGCTGGACTGCGCTGGGTGTGTTCGTGGTGGCGTGGATCGCGCAGTTCATCGGCCACAAGTTCGAAGGCCGCAAGCCCAGCTTCCTCACCGACCTGACCTACCTGCTGATCGGTCCGGCCTGGGTGATGGCCAAGCTGTACCGCCAGATGGGCTGGAAATATTGAAAGCAGCCGGGCAAGCCCGGCTCTACGCATCGAAGGTAGTGCCGGCCGTTGGCCGGCAACCACCCGCACCCCAACCTGAACGAAATCGATCATCACCGGCGCTGCACGGACCCGCGCCCAGCATCGCCGTGGGTGCTCCATTTTCGACATCGGCCATTCATGTCCAGGCC
>JAEXNZ010000102.1 GCA_023439425.1 Pseudomonadota bacterium | reverse complement strand
TAGGTCGAGAACTTGTAACCGCGGCGGTACTCGAACTTGTCCACGGCCTTCATCAGGCCGATGTTGCCTTCCTGGATCAGGTCGAGGAACTGCAGACCACGGTTGGTGTACTTCTTGGCGATGGAGATGACCAGGCGCAGGTTGGCCTCGACCATTTCCTTCTTGGCCTTGCGTGCCTTGGCTTCGCCATAGGCCATCGCGCGGCTGATTTCCTTCAGCTCTTCCAGCTCCAGCGAGGTGGCCTTCTCGATGTCGATGGTGGCCTGCTGTTCGGCAATGATCTGGTCCTTGACGTCACGCAGGGCCGACGACCACTTCTGCTTGCGCTTCAGTGCGTCTTCCACCCATTCCAGGTTGGTCTGGTTGCCTTCCCAGGAACGGATGAAGTCCTTGCGCGGCATGCGCGCGGTCACCGTGGCCAGGTTCAGCACGCGGCGCTCGTGGCCCTTGATGTCGGCCATGACGTCGCGCAGCTGCTTCACCAGCACGTCGGTCAGCGGCAGCGGCAGCTTCAGGGTGACGAAAACGGCAGCCATGTCGTCGCGCAGCTTGGCCAGCGGCTTGCGGTCGGCCTTGGTCGACGCCTTCTTGAAGGCGGCGTAGGCAGCACCCAGCTCGGCCATGCGGCGGGCGACTTCTTCGGGATCCGGACCGGTCGGGCCGGTGTCCTCGTCGCCGCCGACGTCATCGTCGTCCTCGTCCTCGTCGCCTTCGGCGTCGCTGTCGTCACCGCTGGTGTCTTCCGCCACGGCCGGAGCCGGCTCTTCTTCAACCAGGTCGTTGAAGCCGACGATCACTTCGGCCAGGCGCTTCTTGCCTTCCTTGTGGGCTTCGTAATCGGCCAGCAGGGTTTCCACCGACACCGGGAAGGTGCCGAGGGCCGCCTGGACCTGGCCCAGGCCTTCTTCGATGCGCTTGGCGATGGCGATTTCGCCTTCGCGGGTCAGCAGCTCGACGGTACCCATTTCGCGCATGTACATGCGCACCGGGTCGGTGGTGCGGCCACCTTCGGTGTCGAGCGCGCTCAGCGCGGCAGCGGCTTCTTCAGCGGCGGTGTCATCCACCTCGCGGTTGCCGGTGTTGCCGTCGTTGAGCAGCAGGGTTTCAGCATCGGGCGCGACTTCATGGACATCAATGCCCATGCCGTTGATCATGCCGATGATGTCTTCAATCTGTTCCGGGTCGACAATGTCGTCCGGCAGGTGGTCATTGACTTCGGCGTAGGTCAGGTAGCCCTGTTCCAGGCCCTTGCTGATCAGAAGCTTGATGTCGTTTTGCTGGGCAGGACGTTCGTTGGCCATGTAGTGCTCGCGCCACCGGCTGGGAGAGAGGAATAGAACCTAGCATTATACCAGCCCAGACCCCTGCCTGCCCGGGCGGTGGTCCCGGGGGCTACGGTCTGAGCAGGAAGGTCACCGGTCCATCGTTGACCAGGCTGACTACCATATGGGCACCAAAGCGCCCCGTTTCCACCCCTGAAGCGTGCTTTTGTCGGCAGATTTCCACCAATCGGTTGAATCCACGTTCAGCCTCGGCCGGTGGAGCCGCCGTGCTGAACCCCGGCCGCGTGCCGCTGCGGGTGTCGGCCGCCCGCGTGAACTGGCTCACCAGCAGCAGTCCGCCCCCTGTATCCCCCAATGAGCGGTTCATTTTTCCGTCCTCATCGGCAAACACACGGTAACCAAGCAGGCGATCGGCCATGCGGGTGATCTGGGCCTCGGTGTCGCCCGGCTCCATGCCCACCAGGGCCAGCAGGCCCGGCCCGATCTGGCCGACCACGGCGTCGTCGACGGTGACGCTGGCCTGGGTGACACGCTGGATGAGGACAAGCATGGCGGGCTTCTGCAGCAGGAAGGGCCGCCTACCTTAGTAGCTGCCGGTCGCGCCGCCCAGCCCGGCTGTCGCCTTCACCGGCTAGACTCTGCCCCGATGAAACCGCAAACCACCGCCCGCCTGGCCTATCGCGCCGCCGCCCTGTTCACCCGCCTGCCCTGGTCCTGGCTGCGCGCCTTCGCCCATGCCCTGGCCTGGCTGTGGATCCGCCTGAACGCCCGCGAGAGCCGGGTCACCCGCCGCAACCTGGAGCTGGCCTACCCGGAACTGAGCGAGGCCGAGCGCAGCGTGCTGCACCGCGACCTGCTGCGCTCCACCGCGCTGCAGGCAGTGGAAACCCTGCGCCTGTGGACCCGGCCGCGCGAGCAGAACCTGGCGCTGCTGCGCGAGCGTCACGGTGAGGCGCTGTACGACGCGGCCCTGGCCAGCGGCAAGGGCGTGATCGTGGCCGCCCCGCACTACGGCAACTGGGAGCTGCTGAACCAGTGGCTGGCCTCGCGCGGCCCCATCGCCATTGTCTACAAGGCTCCGGAAGAGGCAGTGGGCGATGCCTTCCTGCAGCTGGTCCGCGGCGGCAGCAACGTGCAGCAGGTGCGTGCCGAAGGCCCGGCAGTGCGGCAGCTGTTCAAGGTACTCAAGGACGGCGGGGCCACCGGCATCCTGCCCGACCAGCAGCCCAAGGCCGGCGACGGGGTGTTCGCGCCGTTCTTCGGGGTGGAGGCGCTGACCATGACCCTGGTCAACCGGCTGGCCGAACGCACCGGGGCCACCGTGCTGTACGGCTGGTGCGAGCGCATCGGCCCGGACATGCAGTTCGCCCTGCATATCGAGCCGGCGGCTCCCGGCGTGGCCGACCCGGACCCGCGCACCGCCGCCAGCGTGCTCAATGCAGGGATCGAGCGGATTGCCCGCCGCGACCCGGCCCAGTACCAGTGGACCTACAAGCGCTATACCCTGCGCCCGCCGGAGTCCGGCGAGGACAACCCCTATGCCACCGATCAGCACCCGCACTGAGCGCGACACTGTGTCACGCCGCATTTGATTGAATCGGGGCGATCCGGCCCCACTGTGAACACCACGATGTCCCCCACGGCCCCCGTCATGTCTTCAGCTGCTTCCTCTCCCTTTGGCGACCCTTCGGCGATCCGCTGCGAGCGCGCGGTAGCCGAACTGCGCGCCGGCCGCCCGGTGGTGATCGACGACGGTCAGGGCCAGCGGCTGGCGTTCATTGCGCTGGACAGCAGCACCCGCAGCAGCTTCCGCACCTTTGCCGACGTGGCCGCCGGGCAGCACTACCTGTTCCTCACCGCCACCCGCGCGCGGGTGCTGGGCGTGCAGGCCGAACACGGCGCGCGCGTGCCGCTGGCCGGGGTCGACTTCGATGCCCTGCCCTCGCTGAGCTACCTGCGCGAAGCCGTGCCGATGCCGGCCGGCTGGAGCGCCGGCCAGGCGCTGGATGCGGGCGCGGTGGAAGTGGCCCGGCTGGGCCTGCTGCTGCCGGCCATGGTCGGGGTGCTGCTGGCCCCCGGCGACACCCGTTTTGACAGCTGCGCGCAGGTGTCGCTGTGCGACCTGCAGCAGGGGGCCGAACAGGCCGCGCATGCCTACGAACTGGTGGCACGCTCGCCGGTGCCGCTGCGCGAGGTGGGCATGACCGAGTTCGCGGTGTTCCGCGGCGGCGTGGCCCAGCGCGATCAGGTCGCGATCATCGTCGGCACGCCAGACCTCAATGCGGTGGTGCCGGTGCGGGTGCACTCCTCCTGCCTCACGGGCGACCTGTTCGGCTCGCTCAAGTGCGACTGCGGCGACCAGCTTCGGCGCGGGCTGCGCAAGCTCAAGGAACTGGGCGGCGGCATCCTGCTGTACCTGGACCAGGA